>JAEUHQ010000047.1 GCA_016794565.1 Planctomycetota bacterium
GTCCCCGAGTAGCCGCGCCGCCGTCGGAGAAAGGCGGGTTCGTGCGTCACGGCGCGACCGGCACGTCATCCATGGACCCGCCCCACGGCCGCGTCGGTTTCGCGCGGCGCAACCGGGGCGCCCACCCGAACCCATCCGCGCCGATGACATCGTTCTCGACACCCCCGTTCCTCCCGGCCCCATCCGCCCTCGTGCTGGCTCTCGCCATCGGCGCGCACGCAGCCCCGCTCGCGAGCCAGTCGCTCGCGTTCTCCTCGCGAATCGGCCAGACCACGGCGTACTGCGGCGCATCCGTCGGCGGACCGGGCGCGCTGCACACGTTCCTGACCGGCGCGCCGACGAACGACCTCATCACGGTCAGCGACCCGGGCGCGCCGAACGTCACGCACAGCGAAGCCAGTTCGCAGGTGAGCACGCTGCTGACGCCGACGAGCCTCTCGATCGCGATCGTCGGCAGCTCCTCGCGCGGACCGCTGACCGGCTTCGGTGTCAACGCGACGGCCGACGCGCGGGAGAACTGGATCATCACGCTCAGCGCAACGTCCCACTTCACCTTGAACGTGGTGCTCGACGCAACGAGTTCGGAGCCGGCCACCATGCCGCCGCTGACGTTCTTTCTCGTACCGTGGGGCGCCGGCGCATCGATCACGCCCGACGCCGGCACGCCGCCGTCCCCGTACTCGTTCAGCCTCGTCGCACCGGGCAGCTTCTCGTTGACCGCGAGCGGCACGATGACCGCGGGCGACTACGCGATCAACCTGGCCGGCCGCATGGAAGGCAGTTCGTTCGCGTACCCGTTCGTCGGCGGTTACGCGGGATCCCTGGCACTCGGTATCGCGACCACCGCCGCGGTGTCCACCCGCAACGCGGGCACCAATCCCGCGTCGTTCAGCTGCAACCTGCCGACGCTCGGTCAGACGTGGCAGGGCACGGTCGATCTGGCGACGACGAGTCACGACTCGGCGGCGCTGTTCGGCGCCCTCGCGCCGGCCTCGATTCCGTTGCCCGGCGGACAAACCGTGTTGCTGGCCGGCTCGCTCCTCGTCCTCGGGCCCGTGCTCACGGGCACGCAGGTGACGTTCTCGCTCGCGATCCCGCCCGCTCCGGATCTCGCCGGCTTCCTGTTCTTCACGCAGGCCCTGCACTTCGGCGGCGCGCCCGACTTCGCGCTGTCGAACGCGAACGACCTCACCCTCGGCTTCTGACGCGACACCCGGTGCGATCATGAAGACCCGAATCGCGTCGCTGTTCTCGATGCTCGCCATCACCACCGCGGCCGCCCCGTGCTTCGCGCAGTGCGAGCTGCAATGGCAGCCCGGCGACCCTGTGCCGTTCGCGCGCGGCGCGGTGGACGCGAGCACCGTCTGGGACCCCGACGGCACAGGGCCGGCAGCGCCTGTGCTCGTCGTCGGCGGCAGGTTCGCGGCCGGCACGATGCTGGCGACCGGCGTCGCCGCGTTCGACGGCGCCTCGTGGTTGCCGCTCGGCACACCGCCGATGGCGAACGTGAACGCGCTCACGGTCTGGAACGGCCTGCTGGTCGCCGCCGGCGGCAGCGGATCGCAGCAGCCGATCGCGACGTGGGACGGTGCGACGTGGACTGTGCTGGGCAACACCAACGGCGTCGTCCGCACGATGACGACGTTCAACGGCGACCTCTTCGTCGGCGGTCTGTTCCGCGTGCTGAACGGTGCGCAGATGCGCAGCGTGGCGCACTGGAACGGATCCTCGTGGTCCGAACCGGGCGGCGGCATCGGCGGCGAAGTCCGCGCCATGGCCGTGCTCGGTTCGCTGTTCGTCGGCGGGTCGCTGACCAGCGCGGGCGGTGTTCCCGTCGGCAACCTCGCGCTCTGGAACGGCGCGTCGTGGTCGGCCGGCGCCACGTTCGACGGCCCGATCGATGCACTGGCAGTGCGTTCGAACATCTCTGTCGTCAACTCCTTCGTGTTCGCCGGCGGCTCGTTCACGACCGTTGGCACGCTGCCGGCCGCGCACATCGCGCGCTTCACGCTCTCGACCGGCGCGTGGTCCGCGGTCCCGAGCCTGCCCGGCGCGTCGTGCCGCGCGCTGCACGTGCGCAGCACCGGCACGTTCACGTTCCAGTTGCACGCGGGAGTCGTCGACCCGGGCGCGCCCGACAAGGTGTGGCGGCTCAACGGCTCGTCGTGGGTTTCGCTCGGCGCCGTCACCGACGCGGTCGAACCGAACCCGACCACGCTGGCGTTCTGGAACGGACAGTACGCGGTCGGCCTCGACCACTCCCCCGCGGTCCAGACTCCGCTCGAGCGCGCCGTGCGTCTGCACGACGGCACGAGCTGGCAGGGCGCGCGCGGTCCCGGCCTCGACGGTCCGGTGTACTGCGCCACCGCGGCCGGCGCCGATGTCGTGGTCGGCGGCGCGTTCGTGACCGCCGGAGGCGCCCCGCTGAATCGCATCGCGATCGGCAGACCTGGCGCGTGGGCTCCGCTCGGCAGCGGCTTCGCGAACGGCTCCGTCGAGGCCGTGTGCAGGTGGCCGAACGGCGACATCGTGGCCGGGGGCACCTTCACGCTGGCCGGCAGCACGCCCGTGAACCACGTCGCGCGTTGGGACGGCAGCAGCTGGCAACCGCTCGGCGCCGGCACCGACGAGACCGTGTTCGCGCTCGCCGCGCTGCCGAACGGCGACGTCGTGGCCGGCGGTTCGTTCTTCACCGCGGGCGGCGTGACGACCAACTTCGTCGCCCGGTGGAACGGCACGTCCTGGTCGGCCCTTGGCGTCGGCATGGAGAACCTGGTCACTGCGCTCGCCGTGAAGAGCGACGGCACCATCGTGGCGGCGGGCGCATTCACGGTCGCGGACGGCGCGAGCGCCAACTGCATCGCGACATGGAACGGGGTCGCGTGGTCGCCGCTCGGCACCGGCCTCGACGACGCTGCGACGGCGGTCGCGGTGCTGCCGAACGGCGACATCGTGGCCGGCGGTCACTTCGACCACGCGGGCGGCGTGCTGTCGCCCCACGTCGCGCGGTGGAACGGCAGCACGTGGCTCGCCGAGTCGTCGACGACGTTCGCATGGGACGCGGCCGTTCTGTCGCTGCTGCCGCTGCCGAACGGCGACTACTTCGCGGGCGGGCCGCCGTCGTTCTTCGGTCCCGGCGGCCCGTTCCCCGGCGCGGAAGCCGTGCTCGCGCGCCACACGGGCGGCGCCGGTTCGCTCGCGTGGTCGGCGCTCGACATCGACGGCGACTTCCTCGCCGCGGCGGCTGCGACCGCGAGCGGCGACGTGTTCGTCGGCGGCCGCTTCGACGCCGCGGGCGGCGCCGCGAGCAACAACGTCGCAGCGCTCGCCCCGACGTGCCCCGCCGCGGGCACTTCGTACGGCGCGGGTTGCGTCGGCAGCGGCGGACAGAACGTGCTCGCCGTGCAATCGCTGCCGTGGATCGGCGGCGTCTTCGAAGCACGCGCGACCGGCATGCCGGCGACCGCGTTCGCCTTCGTGATCACGGGGCTGTCGACTGCGTCCGTGCCGATTTCGCTGATCCTGGCGGAAGGTCAGCCGGGCTGCGACCTGCTCGTCGCGCTCGACATCCTCGGAGGCGCGGTCCCGATCGGCGGAGTCGCGGTGACGCAGTTCCCGTTCGCGGACACGATGTCCCTCGCGGGTGTCGTGTTCCATCAGCAGGTGGTGCCGTTCGAGATCGGGCCGGCCGGCGACGTGGCAGCCGTCACTTCGACGAACGCCCTCACCCTGACGATCGGCGCGATGTGAACCGCGGCGGGCCGTGTCGATCCGGACGGGTCGGGACTTCCGACGCAGGCGCCGCCGACGGATCATCCCCGCGATGACGACGAAAGGCAGCGACGCGGAACTGCCCGACGACCTCGCCGACACCGCCGGTCTGCAGCTGATGGCCGCGACCGGCGAGCATCGTCTCGAAGTGCTGCGGGCCCTCGTGGCCGCGCACCCGCACCACTCCGCGGGGCTGCACCGCCTGTATCGCGACCTCGGCTGTGTCGACGGCATCCTCGCCGACGCGTACCACGCAGCGGCCTTCGCCGACGACGCACCGCCGCGGATCGACGGATACCGCGTGATCCGGCGCCTCGGCGACGGCGCGTTCGGCATCGTCTACCTCTGCGCGCAGGACGTGCCCGTCGCGCGCCATGTCGCGATCAAGGTGCTGCGGCCGGACGCCGGCGGCCGCCACACGCTGCCCCGCTTCGCCGCGGAACGCCAGCTGCTCGCCGCGCTGAACCACCCGGCGATCACGCAGGTGTTCGACGCGGGCGAGCTGCCGGACGGGCGGCCGTTCTTCGTGATGGAGTACGTCGACGGCGCACCGCTGCGCGACTACTGCAACGCGCGCGACCTGCCGGTGCGCGACCGCCTGCGCCTCTTCGTCGACGTGTGCCGCGGCACGGCGCACGCCCACGCGCGCGGCATCGTGCACCGCGACCTGAAACCGGCGAACGTGCTCGTCGTCGAGACCGAGGCAGGGCCCGCACCCAAGATCATCGACTTCGGCATCGCGAAGGCGCTCGTGGTGCCCGCGACCGAGAACACGGATCGGGCGGCGACCGAACAGGGCCGCGTCGTCGGCACACCCGGCTACATGAGCCCGGAGCAGGCGGCCGGCCGCGTCGACGAGATCGACGCACGCACGGACGTCTTCGCCCTCGGCGTGATGCTCTACGAGCTGCTCACCGACCACCTGCCATGGCCACGCGGCGCTTCGTCGACGACGGCCGAGCCGATCCGGCCCAGCCGACGCGTCGCGACGAACGACGAGGTCGGCGGCCGCGCGCCCTCGAACCGACAGCGGCTCGCCGCCGAGCTGCGCGGCGATCTCGACTGGATGACGGCGAAGGCGCTCGCGCGTGCGCGCGAGGAGCGCTACCCGACGGCGAAGGCGTTGGCGGCCGACCTCGAACGCCACCTGCGCGGCGAAGCGGTGTCGGTCGGACCGCCGTCGATCGTCTACCGCACCCGCAAGTTCGTCCGCCGCAACCGCGTCGCCGTCGCCGCCGTCGGAGCAGCCACTGCGGTGACTGCCGTTTCGTGGCTCGCGTACTTCGCGCTGTCCGCTCGCACGGAGGGGCGCGAGATGCAGGCAACGCTCGCCGTGGAGAGACTGCTCGCGCGTGCGAGCGACGAACGTCTGCGCCGCGCACCGCAGAGCGACGCCATCCGGCAGAGCCTCGCGCAGGACGCGCTCGGCTTCTACGAGACGTGGCTGCACGATCGGCCCACGGATCGGCGCCTGCGCATCGGTCGCTGCCGTGCCCTCGTGTCGCTGTCGCAAGTGCACTGGCAGCTCGGCCAGATCGCCGTGGCGATGCGTACTTCCACGGAAGCAGTCGCGGAAGCGCAGGCTCTGCGCGACGAGGCGCCCGATGATCTCTCCGTTCGCGCAGTCCTCGCGGAGGCGTTGCGCCGTCACGGCCGCGCGTTGATGACGAGCGACCGCCAGAAATCGCCGATCCCCACCATGCAGCGGGCCGTCGAGGAGTTCGAAGCGTGCTTCGCAGCGGCCCCACGCCCGCACGCGATGCCACTGTCGAGCGCACTGCGCGAACTCGCGTCCGCGCTGGGCAACGAAGGCAAAGGCCGCTCCAGCCTCGAGGCGGAGCGGCGGTCGGTGCGGGTGCTCGAGCAAGTGGTTGCCGATCCCGCGGTCGAGCCGCAACTCCACGCCGATCTCGCGATCGCCCGCGGCGTCCTCGCCGGCGACCTCATCGCCGCGAACCTCCTCGACGAAGCCGACGGCGTGCTCGCCGCAGCGAGCGCCGGCCTTCCCGCGGTGAAGGACGACCGCGACCACGTCACTGCATCCGTCGAGAACGCCTGGTCGCGGCTGGCCGGCAGCCGCAGCGACGTCACGGGCGCGATCGAGCACGCTACGGCAGCCGTCGCCGCCGCGGAACGATGGCGCCGCACCGAGCCGGGCCGGTTCCAGCCGGCCGCGGTCCTGATCGAACAACTCCGGGAACTCGCCACGGTGCTCGACGAGGCGCAGCAGTGGGCACGAGCCGACGACGCTCTGCAGCGATCGCTCGACCTTGCCGAAACGATGGCCGCGGAGTTCCCGGACGACCTGGAACACCGGAACGCGCTGCGGCGGCTGCTCCTCGACTCCGCGAACCGTCTCTACAACCGCCTTCGCCGCCCGGACCTCGACCTGGCCGAACGATGGGCTCGACGTGCGCTCGTTGTGCAGGACGAGTTGGAACGCTGCGGCTGGCCCCAGCGGGCGGCTCGCGCGCAGTGTCTCGTTCTCGTCGCCGCGATCGCCGAATCGCGCGGCGACGACACGAACGAGCTGTGGGACCGCGTCGCCAAGGAGCTGGTCGTCGACGCCGATCCGAGCGAACCGGAACACGAACTCGACTTCACGGGGTGGATCGGCGTCGCAGCGAATCGCGTGCGACGTGGCCTCGCCGACGCCACGGATCTTCCGCTCGCCCAGGCGGCCCGCTGGGTCGGCGACCCGCCGAAGCACATGACGCAGGCGACCGAAGTCGTCTGGCAGAGGGCCTGCGTGGCGCGAGCGCGCCGCGATTCCGTCGCCCTCCTCGCCGCCGCTGAGAAGCTGATCGAACTGCGCGACACGTGGATGGGCCGCTGGCGGGCCGCGGACTGCCGGCTCGGCGCGGCGGAGATCCTCGACGGCACCGACCCGCAGGCTGCGTCCGAACAGCGGAACGCGGCTGCCGACCTGTACCGCCTCGTCGTGGACGAACTCGCACCGCGCGTGGCGGCAGCCCCGAACGACCCCTGGTTCGGCGTGCCGTGCGGATTCGCCGGGCTCCGTCTCGCGGGGATCGAAGCGGCTCGGGGGAACAACGACGAAGCGCGGCGCCTCCTGGACGCGGCGCTGCACGGCATCGACGCCATGGCC
>JAEUHQ010000068.1 GCA_016794565.1 Planctomycetota bacterium
CACCCATGTGCCCGGACACGGCGCGGCATGACGAGCGGCGATGGAAGGCGGATCGCTGTGCGGATGGCCACCCCGGCGCGCCCGCGTGGTTCGGGGGAACCTGCAACCTCGTCGCTCCGCTCCTCGGATTGCAGCTTCCCCGAACCACGCGATCCCCGGTCTGTGCACCAACTTGGCCATGCAGAGTGTCACCCATGTGCCCGGACAGAAGTGTCACCCATGCTCCCGGTTGCACCGTTCGCGGTGCCCGAGTTCACGAAGTGTCGCGAATTCCGGCGATCGCCGCCGGCGAGAGGAGGGCGCCGGCGGCCAGCGTGCGCCGCATCCATCCCACGACCAGGGCATCGACCGCGCGTTCCGCGGGGCTCCGGCGGGCCAGACTGCGGAGGGGCATCGCCAGGCGTCGGTTGCTCGCGAGCTGCTCGCCGTTTCGGGCGAGGAAGTGCCAGTACGCTCGAGTCAGCGGGCAGTTCTTCTTCGGGTCGAACGCGCAGCCGCGGCAGTAGTCGCTCATCTTCGCGATGTAGGCGGCGCCCGATACGTACGGCTTCGTCGTCATGAGATCACCGACCGCGTACGTGGCCATGGCCAGCACGTTCGGTTCGACGACCCAGTCGTAGGCGTCGGCATAGGCGACCCAGAACCAGTCGGTCAGTTCTCGCGGCGACACGCCGAGCAACGTCGCGATGTTGCCGAGCACCATGAGGCGCGTGATATGGTGGCTGTAGCCCTCTCGCCACACGTCGGCCACCACGTGGTCGAGGCACGCGAGTCCCGACGGCGTGCTCCAGAAGGCCCTTGGCAGCGGCTCCGTCGCGGTGAGCGCGTTCGCGTCGAGTGCACGGCCGGCGAACGAACGCAGACCGTCGGTGGCTTCGTGCACATGGTGCACGAACTCACGCCATCCGAGGATCTGTCGCACGAAGCCCTCGCGGCTCGCGAGCGGTGCGTCGGCGTTCGCTGCGTCGCCCACCACGCGCGCGGGCAGCAGCCGGTGCAGGTTGAGCAGCGCCGAGATGCGCGAGTGGAACAGGCCGCTCGAACGCGTCGACATCGCGTCCTCGAACGGCCCGAACGTCGGCAGGCACTCGCGCAACGCCCAGCGCCACGTCGTTTCCGCGTCGTCGCGTGTCGCCGGCAGGTGTTCGGGTCGCAGCGCGCCCGGGTGGTTCGGGAACCCGGTCGTCACCAGTTCGCAGGCTTCGCGCGTGATCTCGTCGACGGCGAACGTCGGCGATTTCGGTGCCTCGGGCTCGCCGTTCCACGCGCGGCGGTTCTCGGCGTCGAAGCTGTACTTGCCGCCGATCGGTTTGCCCTTCTCCATCAGGATGCCGGTGCGCTGCCGGACGCGGCGATAGAATGCGTCCATCCGCCACGGTGGCCGGGCGTCGACCGCGAAGTCCGCAGTCGTCGTGAGCCAGCCGCCGTGCGGCACCTCGACGAGCGAACCGTTCGCGAAGAGCGGCGCCAGATCGGTCCGCATCTCGTGCTCGGCGGGGCGCTGCACCGTGAGCGGGCCGAGTTCCTTCACGATCGGCGCGAGTGCGCTCGCGTAGTCACCGTCGGTCGCGACGTGCCGCACCGCAACACCGCGCGCCGCCTGCTCGAGGGCGAAGTGACGCAGGTTGGTCAGCACGAGCGCGAGCTTCTGGCGGTGGTAGGGCCGCCGGTTCGCCTTGGCCGTGCTCTCGACGAGTACGACGCCGAGTTCGTTCGCGCGCTCCGTCGCGAGCGGACCGATGCCGTCGTGCAGCTGGTCGTACGGCACGAACACCCACCGTCGACCGGCGGTCTCGCGCGGCGAACGGTTGCGCAGTGCGCGAGAGAATGTCGACATTGACGGGCTTTCGCCGGCGGCGCGCCACGGATGCGGGTGGCGCGTTCAGCGCGGAGCCAGCAACGCGTACGGCGAGCGCAGGTCGAAGCCGACGAGCGGCCGGATCGCTCCCGGTTCGCGCAGCAGCGGCTCGGCGCGACGTGTCCAGCCCTCGAGCCCAGGTGCGAACAACACGGGGAACAGCTGCGTGCCGACTTCGTCGACGACGATTGCCGTGAAGCGACGCTCGCGCAGCGCCGCGACCGAACGTTCGTAGAAGCCGGTGACGGCGTCCTGGGCACGCGGAGACAAGTGCGCCAGTTTCGTGCGATCGACGAGAGCGGTGAGGTCGAACTCGCCGGACGGCAGGCGCGGCAGCAGCTGCAACAGGTCGAAGATCGCCTGGCCGTGCGCACCCGTGCCGCGCCCGAGGGCGAGCCCGAGTCCGCCGTGGCCAGGAGCCCACACCGGACCCGGTTGCGACTGCACGAAGGCGCGGAGCTCTTCGTGGGCGCGGCGATGGGCGGGTTCGGGGAGCAGCGTGTGCAGGGGGTCGCGCGCAACCGCCGCATTGCCGAACAACGCGAGCTGTACGAGCAGGAGCGTCGGCCCTGCGATGCGCATCACCCGACCGCGGCCCGCCGCGCCGATGCCGCCGAGAACCGCTGCGCCGGCGAGTGCATACATCATCACGTTGTCGTAGCCGCCGACGTGCATGGCCGACATCCAGGACGCGAGGAGCGCGCCGCTGCCGAAGGCCGCGAGGAAGAGCGCCTGTCGCGCACGGCCTGCCCTGCAGGCGGCGACGAAGCCAGACAGACCGAGTGCGATCGTCGGCAGCAGGATCCGCAGGTCGTCGGTCCAGAAGCCCGCGATCCGCGCGGTGACGACGCCGTGGTGCCGCGGCATCTCGAAGATCCAGAACGTCGACCAGCCGTCCGACGCGATGTGCATCACGAACGCCACGGCTCCGGCACCGAGCAGCGTCGCGCCGCAGAAGCGAAGTGCCGTTCGCCAGTCGACGCAGAACGCGCCCACGGCGATCGCGGGCAGCCACGACAATGCGGTCTGCTTCGCGAGGAAAGCGGCCGTCGCGAGCGCGGCGGCGCCGAGCCAGCGTCGGGAGCCGCCGTATCGCAGCACGTACGCACACGCGACGCTCGGGAAGACGAAGAGCGAGTCGTTGCGCGCGAGATCGAGCCACCACGCGAGCCAGCCGTGCCCGGCGAGGAAAAGGCCCGTCGCCGCGAGCCCGGGCGCGAGCCGTCCCGTTTCCCGCCGCACCCAGTGCCCGATCAGCATCGCCGAGCCGATCGACATCGCCGTCGCGATGAAGCGCAGCACGAACAGTCCGTCGCAGCCGAGCTCCATCGCGACGCCGCCGATCCAGAACAGCAGCGGCGCGTAGAGGAAGGGCACGTGTTCCGGGCCGGGCGCGCAGTACAGGGGCAGGCCGTTCGCGACGCGCGACGCGTGGTCGACCATCGCGCCCTCCATCCACTCGAGTTCGTGCGGGTACAGGAGACGCTGGCTCACGCCGAACAGGAACAGCACCGCTGCGAGGCCGCCGGCGCCCAGGACCGCCGCCCACAGGATGCGCAGCGCGGGCGAGCGACGATCGGTCGGGTCGGGCATGGCGATCGGCGGCGCAGCATAGGGCGCGCTATGCTCGCGCGCCTCGATGCGTGTCCTGGCAGTCGTCGCGTTGCTCCTCGTCGTCGCAGTCGTGGGCTGGTTCGCGACGTCGGGCTCGAGCGATCCGCGGCCCGACGCTGGTGCACGCGGGTCCGGGGAACTGGGCGAGCCGCCGGCCGGGCCGGCGGCCGCAGTCGGTGTGCCGGCAGGGACCGTCGCGATTCGCGCCAACGACGAACGCCCGCCCGCCGCGGGTCTGGCGGATGCGCCGACCGCGTGCATCGTCGTCGTGGAGTACGGCACGTCGACGCCGGTCGCCGGCGCCGCGGTGCGTCGCGTCGCGAACGGCGACGAGATCGCGTTCACCGACGACCAGGGCAAGGCGTTGCTCGCCCTGAAGGAACGCGAACAGCTGGCGGTCGTGCGGGACGGGTTCCTTCTGCGCCTCGCCCCGACGGAAGTCGGCTCGACGGAGCAGGCGCCGCAGCGCGTACAGCTCGTGCGCGATCGCTGGTCGCCGCGTCTCGTCCTCTCGCTGCGCGCGCCCGACGGTTCGGCCGTGGTCGACGCGTTCGTCCGGTTCCGCGGCGATGCCACGCCTGCTGCCGCACCATCGCCGGTGCCCCCCCGCGACGTCGTCGTCGAGCGGGCGTGGATCGAGCACGGCATGCTCGCCGGACGGCCGGTCTGCGGCGACGTCCCGGTCGAACTCGGCACGTACGCGGAAGGTCGTGTGCACCGGCTCGCGAACGAACAGGAGATCCGCTTCGTCGTGCCGGGTGCGTACGAAGCGGAGATCGCCACGCTCGGCGGCTTCGTCGCGAGGACGCGGGTCCTCGTCGCGGCTGGTCCTTCACCGCAGCGCGTCGAGGTGCGCCTCGTCGCGGGCGAGCGCATCGCGGGCACGGTGGTCGGCGCCGACGGCGCGACCCCGGTGACCGGGGCGACCGTGTCGGTCGATGGTGGCGATCCGCTCGGTCTCGTCGCGACGACCTCGGCGACAGGAGCGTTCGAACTCGCTCCGGTGCTGCCCGGCCCGACCACGCTCGCGATCCGTCACGTCGATCACGAAGCGAAGGCGCTCGGGCCGTTGGCGCCGCCGGTCGGCAATCTGCGGATCCAGCTCGTGCCGTTGCCCGCGTCGAGCATTCGCGGACGCGTACGTTCGCGGCCGGGCCTCCTGCCGATCGCGGGCGCGACGGTGTCGTGGATGGTCGTGGGTGCGGCACCGGTCACGGCGAAGACCGGGGCGGACGGCACGTTCGTCGTGCGGGCGACGGGCAAGGAGCCGGCGCGCCTCGTGGTCCGGGCCATCGAGCACATCACCTACGCCGAGCTGGTCGACCCCGGCGCAGCGTTCGCCGACTACGACTTGCTGCCGGCGACTCTCGATGCGCGCCTCGCGGCGAAACTCAGCGCGCTGCTCGAAGGAGTGGTCGTCGATTCGCAAGGCCTGCCCGCCGCCGGCGTGACGCTGCGCTGGGAACCGACCGCTCGTGCTGCCCCGGACTTCGTACCGGGTCGCCGAGTGCTCGAAGGAGGCGCGCTCGACCTGCCGTTGTTCGCGACGACCGGTCAGGACGGTGCGTTCCGTCTGGAGACGCATCACTTCGGCCCCGGTAGGCTCGTCGCGGCCGGCGGTGCAGCGGGCCCCGGCCTCGACGCCGTGGCGACACCGGGCACCGCCTCGACCGGACTCCGGCTGCAACGATGACGATCCACGACTGGCAGCGGCTCGGCGACGAGACGCTCACGCACTACAAGGTCTTCCACGTCCGCAAGTCCCGCCGGCGCTCGCCGCGGACCGGCGCCGACATCGGCTTCTTCCTGATCGACACACCCGACTGGGTGAACGTGCTGGCGCTCACGCCGGACGAGCAGCTCGTGATGATCCGGCAGTACCGGCACGGTACGGAGAAGGTCTCGCTCGAGATCCCGGGCGGCCTGATCGATCCGCACGAAACCGATCCGCTGCAGGCGGCGCGGCGCGAGCTGCGCGAGGAGACGGGCTACGAAGCGGAACACATCGAACTGCTCGGCGTGATGTCGCCGAACCCGTCGATGATGACGAACCGCTGCCACAGCTATCTCGCGACCGGCTGCCGCCGGGTGGGGGATCTGGCGATGGATCCGGGCGAGGACATCGAGGTCGTCACCAGACCGCTCGCCGAACTGGACGGTCTGCTGCGGAACGGCGAGATCGACCACGCCATCGTGCTCGCGACCATCGCCTTCTGGCGTGCGCGCGGCAGTCGGACCCGTCACTGAAAGGATCGAGGTCGGCGGCAGACCCTCGCGCAGGTTCGGCTACAACGGGCCGCTCTCGTCGGCGGAGTCCTCGATGCAGCGTTCGTTCGTCCTCGTACTGGTCCTCGTGCTCGCGGCGGTCCTGGGCGCCGTCTGGTGGTTCACGCATGGGGATCCGGCTCCGCCGCCGGTGGACCGGCCGCCGGCCGAGACGCCGCTCAGTCCGGACCCCGTGACGACCGCCAGCGCCGGGCCACAGGAGTCGACGGGCCGACCGTCCGAACGGATCGCGGTCGCGATGCAGCCCGCGGGGTGGCGCGACGATCCGGAGATCCTCGCTTCGCTCACGGGATGGAAGGGCCGCGTCGTCGACCACACGAAGGCACCGGTCGCCGGATGCGGTGTGCGGCTCTATCGCGGCGCGTTCGATTCGGTACTGCCCGACGGCATGGACCTGTTCGCGGAGGAGTCGACCTACGCGCCGCACTACGTCGCGGGGGAGACGAAGACGGGCGACGACGGTCGCTTCGAGTTCAACGGCGTCTGGCCGCGCGCCTTCTTCGTGCTGTTCGCTGGCATCGGCACGGACGCCCCGACTCACCAGCTGCTCGCGCGTTCGCCGTCGCCCGGCGAAGTCGTCGATCTCGGCGACATCGTGCTGCCGAATGCCGGAGTCGTCGTCGGCACCGTCGTCGACGAAGAAGGCGAGCCGCTCGCCGGCGCCCTCGTGCGAGCCGCCGACCTGCCCGGCAGTCTCGCAGGCTTCTTCCCGGTCGAGCGGTTCGATCCGGAAGGCGCACTGCTGATCCGTGAGCAGAACTCGCCGTGGCGCGTCGTCGAGATGCCGAAGTGGGTGAAGTCGGCGTTCGAGGACCTGCCGATCCCGACCGCGCGCAGCGGGCCGGACGGCGCGTTTCGGCTCGTCGGCGTCGTGCCCGGCAACAACATGCTGGCGACCACGCAGCGCGCCTTCCTCTCCGACGTGAAGCCGGGTCTCCAGATTCGCGCCGGGCAGACGAAGGACGTCGGGCGGATCAAGCTGCGGCGCGGCGAAGAGCTCACGGGGCGCGTCGTGGACGCCAAGGGCAAGCCAGTGGCCGGCGCCGAGGTGTTCGCCGGTTCGACGATCGCGATCGCGCCCGTCGATCTCGCGCAGCGCCTCGCGCCGACGGACGCCGAAGGTCGCTTCGCGGGAACGGGGTTCGTCCCGGGCAGGGTCACCGTCGCCGCGCGACGCAGCAAGGGTCATGCGTGGGCGCTGGCGCAGCCGCAGGCGATCGCGGGGGACGTCGTCGTCGTCCTGCCGAGCACGTTCGCGGTCGATGTGCGGGTGACGCTCACGGACGGTCAGCCGGTGAAGGAGCCGCGGCTCCGTGTGCTGCCCGGCCGACCGGGCCAGGGCGCCACCGAGATGCACCTTCTCGGGTTCTCCGCCCCGATCGACCTGCGCGACCGGCTGCGCCCCGTCGGCGACGGCGCGTTCCGCATCGAGAACCTCGGCACCGGGTCGTACGTGCTGCTCGCCGACGCACCCGGTCTCGCGATGTCGTTCGTCGGGTTCGACATCCTCGACGCCGATGCGAGCGTCGCGCTGCAGATGACCCAGCCGCAGCTGTTCAGCGTCCGCGTGATCGCCGACCAGGAACGGCCGGTCCGCAATGCGCGGGTGTTCGGATCGCCGCGGGGCGGTCAGCGGCTGCAGGACATGCCCGTGGTGTGCGGCTTCACCGGCGACGACGGTCGGCTGCGCATCGACAGGCTTCGCGGCGACTCGCTGCGCGTGACCGCGGAGCATCCGAAGTGGGGCGCCGTGCACGGCGAGGTCAAGGTCGGCGAAGAGGTCGTGCTCCGCATGCAGACTCCGGGATCGCTGCGTGGCGTCGTGACCGAGAACGGCCAGGTGCCGCCGCCCGGCAAGTTCTCGCTCGGCATGATCCGCCGCAGCGGCAACGAGACGAGGGGGGCGACCGAGACGATACCGAACGCGCTCACCCCGGGCGTCGACGGGACCTTCTTCGTGCCGGCGCTGCAGCCGGGTTCGTACGAACTCGTCGCCATCAAGTCCCTCGAGGCGCTGCGTTCGCCGGGCGGAGTGCTCGGGATGGCGCAGGAGATGTCGCTGTGGCGCGAACGCGAGGAAGTCGCGGTCGACATCGCATCGGGTCAGGAGTCGACGGTGCACATCGAAGCCGGCGAGAAGCCGATCGACGGCCCCACCGCCACGGTTGCGGGCGCAGTGATGGTCGATGGGCGGCCGGGTGCGAGCTGTGTCGTGACCGCGTGGGGCAGCTCGCGCCGTTTCGCGGCGCGCGTCGACGAACGAGGTCGCTTCGATCTCGGTACGGTGCCCGCTGGCCGATTGTCCTTGAGCGTCGAGAGCTCCGTCGAGAGCGCGTTCGGCATGGGTGGCGGCTCCCGCATGCTGTGGCAGTCGAGCATCGAGCTGAAGCAGGGCGAAGCGCGGGAACTCGCGGTCGACATCGTGACGTCGGCGATGAGCGGGGTGTGCCTCCTCCCGGACGGACGCCCGGCGTCGGGCATCACCGTCGACGCACAGGGTCGCTTGAAGAGCGCGAACCCCGAGGCGGGTCGGTGCTGGCTGAACGCGTCCACCGATGCCGAAGGCCGCTTCCGGTTCGTCCAGGTTCCGGAGGGTTCATGGGACCTGACCGCGCAGGATCTCCGGGATCGTGACAACCCGGTGCGTGGGCGGCTCGTCGACGTCGCGGTCACCGGGGCGTCGTCGGACGACTCGCTGCGCATCCAGCTCGAACCGGTCGCCGTAGTGAAGGGCCGGGTCGACATCGCCGCGTTCGGCAAGAAGGCGCGCTGGATCTGGGTCGGCTTCGCGCGGATCAAGGCGGACACGCCGCCTGGAGAGCGCGGTGAACACGTGACCGGTACGAGCGCTAACGTCGAGAGCGGCAACTTCCAGGAAGACCACATCGACGCCGGCACCTACCGGATCCGGTTCCAAGTCGGCTTCGGCGACTCGCGCCAGGAGTACCTCGGTCCCGACATCGAGGTACCGAAGAGCGGTGTGCGCGACGTGCTGCTGCGACCGGGCGCCGCCGTCAAGTGATCGTGGCGGTCAGCCGAGGTCGCCAGCGGCCCGCTGTGGCAGCGCGAACTTGAGGCGCGCGACGAGGCTCGCGCACGACTCGGTCTCGACGCAGACGAGCATGCCCTTCTTGAACGGGATCGGCTGCCTCGGGTGGCCGGTCAGCACGAGGCCGAGCAGGTACCCGAGGTGAGGTTCGTGGCCGACGAGCGCCACGCTCTTGCAGCCAGACAACGCTTCGGCCTCGAGCAGGCTCGCCGCGAGCGAAGGCGGTGCGTCGGGAACGAGGGCCTCCTCGACCCGCAGGTCGCCGAGGAACCCGACTGCTTCCGCGAAGACGACGGCGGTCTCGCGAGCGCGGCGAAGAGGACTCGTGAACACGATGTCGGGCGTGCTCACCACCTTGCTCCATGCGGGGGCTGCGCGGCGGATTCGCCGCTGCCCCTCTTCGGTGAGCGCGCGCTCTTCGTCGCGCATGCCAGGGCCCGGATCCTCGGCGATGCCGTGGCGAAGGAGGTGGATCAGCACGGCGAAGTCCTCGCGCGCGGCATGCCCGCATTCCAGCACGGCGAGGGCCGCGTCGGTATGGTCTTGTCCGTGGCGGCGCCGCGGACCCGAGACCGGACGAGCATCGAACGAACGCGGCTCGCGCGTCCGCGCGAGGCGCCCCGGCTCGGCGTCGCTCTGGGGATCGTCGCGATCGCGGCGTGCGCGGGGTTCGTCTGGTTCGTCCTCGACTGGTTCGATTCGGGGCGAACGACCATCACGTTCGCAGCGGGCGGCGCTGGCGCGCCGGACGTCGACATGACGTTCTTTCCCGATCGACTCGCGTTCGCTTCCCCCTCTCCGCCGCGGTCCATCGGCCGGCTCGCGGCGCACGGCGCCAAGGCGACGGTCGGGACCGAGCTGGTGCCCGGCAACGCGGTGGTCTGCTACCGGGCTCCTGGGTTCGGCACCGGTTTCCGCGCCGTTCGACTCGGGGAGTCGGTGCAGGTCGAGCTGCGCGCGCCGGGCACGCTGCGCGGCCAGGTCGTCGAGCCGATCGCGAGCTGGTGCTTTGGATGGAGGTGCGCGGCACAGTTGCCGATCGCGGGCGCGGAAGTCCTCGTGATGGGCGGCGGCGAACACGGCATCGTTCTCGGCAACGCGCGCACGGACGGCGACGGACGATTCGTGATCGACGGCATCGACGTCGCCCTCGACGGGCTCGGGTTCCGCGTCCTGGCGCCGGGTTTTGCGATCGCCCATCGTCCTGTCGAGCGCGATGCCGGCGACACGGCAGTACCGCTCGCGAGATCACGCGTGTCGGAGGGTCGCGTTCGTTTGCCCGCGGGAATCGATCCGACGACCCTGCACGTGCTCGCGCGCGGCCTGCCGGGTGTGCAAGCGCAGCTCGCATCGGACGGTTCGTTCCGGCTCGACCACGTGCCCGTGGACACACAGCCGCGATTGCTCGTGCACGGGCTGCCGCCGACGATGGCACACGCGCTCGCTCGCGCGACGGGAGACCCCGTCGTGATCGACGTCGTGCTCGGTGCTGCAGTGCGCGGTCGCGTGGTCGACGCGGGGACGCGGACGCCGATCACGGAAGCGCTCGTCTACTGCGGCGAAGACCACGCAGTGCGGACGGACTCGCGCGGCGAGTTCGAACTCACGGGACTCCTTCCCGGCGCGACCGAGATCCGTGCCCAGCAGGACGTTCGTGTGCCGAGGCACCGACCGCAGGTCCGATCGGGGCGCGAGCACGTCGCCCTCGAGCCGGGCAAGGTGATCGAGAACATCGTCGTCGCCGTCGAATGAACTCCCCATGAACGTCATCCTCACCGGTACGGCGCTGATGCTCGGCGCCGCGTTCAGCCTGGCGATCCAGGATCCGAGGCCGGCTGTGCCCGCGCCCGCCGCACCGAAGGCCGTGCCCGGGGTTCCCGAGCGGCACCCGTTCGAAGGGGTGTTCGCGCTGCGCCGCCGCATCGTGGCTGGTCAGGTCGATCCGCGGCCTGCGCTCGGCTATCTGGTGCTCACGCATCGCCACATGGTGGTGTGTTTCGAGGGGCCGGGTGCCGCGCCGGACCGTCCGCTCGTTCGCGCGGGCGTTCGCACGTGGACGCAGAAGGGCGACTCCCTGGAGACGGAGGTCCAACTCGGCTGGTTCAACGACGCCGACGGCGACATCCACGTCGAGAAGCCCGGGACTCGCGAGATGCGCCGCGTCGTGGTCGAGCGCGCCACGTTGCGCATCCTCCAGGATGCGCAGAACTCGCTCGAGTTCGAGCGGGTCGAGTAGTCGCGCTGTCGCGCCGCTCACCCCGGCGACGGCGGCCGCTTCCGCCGGATCGCCGCCAGCTCAGGCGACTTCAGCAGCACGTGCGCGATCAGGTAGATCACGATGCCGACCACGATCGGGAACGCGACGTTGCCGAGGGCGCGCGCGCCGAGCGAAGCGTCCTTCGGCACGAGCTTCACGAAGGGCAGTGCGCTGCACATCGCCGCCGTCGCGAAGCCCGTTCGCAGCCACGCGCCGCGCAGGTCGCGGCTCGGCGGCGCGTGCCGGCGGAAGCGACGGGCGAGCAGCGTCGCGTTGGCCAGGGACGACAGACTGCTCGAAAGGGCGAGTGCCGCGGTGCCGAGGCTCGTGGTCAGGATCAGCAGCACGTTGACGACGGCGTTCGCGAGGACGAGCCATGCCGCGAGGCGCGCCGGCGTCTTCGCGTCGTCGACCGCGTAGAACGCCCGGGCATAGAGCTGGGCGAGTCCGAGGAACGGCAACCCGCCGACGAGGCACGACGACGTGAGCATCGTCGGCCACACGTCCGCGTCGGTGAACCTGCCTCCCTCGAACAGGACGCGCACGACGTCCTCGCCCAGCACGATGAGTCCGCAGGTCGCGGGCATCGTCACCAGGATCGTCGCCGCGGCCGCCAGGTCGAGTGTGCGGCGCATCGCATCGCGGCTGAAGTCGTTCGCCTCGTGCGCGAGCTTCGGGAACACGGCGACTGCGACCGACATCGCCGTCAGCGCGTGAGGGAACAGGAGGAGCCGATTCGCGAGGTAGATGTAGGTGACCGCGCCGGGCGCCACGAGGAAGTAGGCCATCAGCTGGTCGACCAGGCTGCTGACCTGGTTCAGCGACATGCCGACGACCATCGGTCCCATCGTCAGGAAGACGCCGCGTGCGGCCGTGCCGCGGGCCGGGAAGCCGAGGCGCGGCCACAGCAGGTCTCCGCGGGCCCGGAGCGGGAGGACCACGAGAAACAGCTGCGCCGCGCCGCCGATCGCGAGGCACCACGCGGCGAAGGTCGCGATCTCGGTGTCCACCGTGATACCGAGTGGCTTCGCGAGCAGCATCGCCGCGATCCAGAACGCGTTCAGCACGATCGGCACCGCGGCGGGCAGGCCGAAGACGCCGACGGTGTTCAGCGCTCCGCTGAAGACCGCGGTCAGGCACACCGGAAGCGCGTACGAGAACAGCACCGCGTTGAGTGCCAGCAGCAGCCGCATCGCCTCGACGCCGCCTTCGGGCGCAGGCAGCCATTCGGCCGGCAGCACGAGGCTGATCGTCGCGACTGCCCCGCACAGCGGCGCCAGCAGCGTGATCACGGCGCCCGAGACTTCCGCGAGGAGGCGCTTGGCCTCCTCCGGGTCGCTGCCGCGCAGGGCCTTCGCGTAGGCCGGAACCAGCGCCGCGGAGAGGGCGCCTTCGCCGAGCAGGCGCCGCATCAGGTTCGGCAGGGTCCACGCGAGCAGGAACGTGCCTTGGACCCAGCCCGCACCGAGCGTCTGCGCCATCAGCCGGTCTCGGTAGAGGCCGGCGATGCGCGACAGCAGCGTGAAAGCCGAGATGGAACCGGCGGCGCGGAGCAGGCGTGGCATGGCGGGCGGCGCGGCGGAAGCGTGGGCTCGGCGTTGAGCGGTGGCGAAGAGGCGGAACAATGCCGGTCGCGACATGCCCCGCAAGCGACGTGTGCCCAATCTCGCCGGCCGTGCCCGGCGCGTGTTCGACGGAGACGCTGCGTCCGCGGCGTTCGTGCCGTGACGCGGCGTATCTTCGTCGGCGACATCCAGGGATGTCGCGAGCCGCTCGAGCGCCTTCTGCGAGCGGTCGAATTCGGCGTTGGTCGCGATCGGCTGATGCCCGTCGGCGACATGGTCAACAAGGGCCCCGATTCCGAAGGCACGCTCGATCTGCTGATCGAACTCGGGGCGGAACCCGTGCTCGGCAACCACGACCTGCACTGGCTCGGAAAGCCGAAGCCACGGGCGCCGCGGCACCGCGCGTGGCTCGAAGCCCAGCCGATCGTTCGGGTGATGGACGACCTGGTCGTGATCCACGCGGGCGTGCATCCGCGCTGGACCGAAGACCACCTTCGTGCGCTGCCGGTGGCCGACGTCGACTACGCGGTCAACGTCCGCTACTGCGACGCCGACGGGACACGGCCGGACTCCGACTGGCCGCCGCCCGGACCGCCGTTCCGCCCATGGGACGACTTCTACAGCGGCACGAAGCGGGTCGTCTTCGGACACTGGGCGCGGCGCGGCCTCGTCGTCCGACCTCGGTGCGTCGGCCTGGACACCGGGTGTGTGTACGGTGGTGCGCTGTCGGCCTGGATCGCGGAAGAGGATCGCATCGTGCAAGTCGACGGACTCCGCGGGAGTCGCTAACGTCCCGGCCCGTTCTGGGGTCGCTCTCGGCCCCGGCAAGGAACCTCGGATGAAGCTCGCCATCGCCCTGTCCAGCCTGATCTCGTTCGTCGGTGTCTCCCTCGGCCAGGAAGGCGCGCCGGCGCAGAACCCGGACCCCGTGGCGGCCGCTCGCGCCGCCTACCAGGCGGTTCTGGATCAGCGCAAGAAGGGCAACGAAGACCTGGCCGGCTACCGGGAGCGGGTGAGTGCGGCCAAGGGGCCGGAGCGTGAGGCCCTCATCAAGGAGATGGATGCAGCCGTGCGCCGCGCGAAGTCGCCGATGGATCCGTTCGTCGAAGTGTTTGCCGGTTGCGACTGGACCAAGTTCGATCCGAAGACCGAGAGCGAGCTCCTCGACAACGGCCTCGCCGGCGTTGCGCGCGGCAAGGACCTGCAGAAGGCGATCGCCGCCGGGCGCATGTCGCTGGAGCTCTTCCCCAAGGGCCGCTTCGCCCGCGGAATCCGGGGCCGATCGATTCCGATGGCCTTGTTTCGCCTCGGCGATCTGAAGGGCGCGGTAGCGCAGCTGCGCACGGCGGTCGATCCGGCCGAGCCGCACGAGAAAGCGAGCCTTCTGTTGTTCCTCGGCGACCTGCAGGCTCTCGACGGGGACCTCGACGGGGCGAAGGCGACCTATGCTCAGATCGCCGCGACCGGCCGGCGAGCCGAAACCGACCTCGCCAGGAGTCGCGTGCAGGTCCTGGGCAAACCGGCGACGGGGTTGGCGGCGACCACGTGGATCGGCGGCGACGCGATCGATGTCACGAAGACCGAAGGCAAGATCGCCCTGATCGGCTTCTGGGCGAGCTGGGCCCCGTCGGCGCGTGGTGAGACGGTGGTCTGGAACACGATGCGCGACGAACTCCTCGACAAGGGACTCGTCTGCGTCGGGGTCACGAAGACCTACGGACACGGCTACCTGCCGGCGGATGCTTCGCAGATCGATCTCGGCGGCAAGGGGATCCAGGGCATGAAGCCGGAGGATTACGTGGAGCACGTGAAGAGCTACCACACCAACATGCAGCTCCACTATCCCGTCGCGATCGTGCCGGAGACGACGTTCACGGACTACGCGGTCCTGCCGGTGCCGTCGACGATCCTGGTCGGGCGCGACGGCAAGGTCGCGCTGGTCTCGATGCCGTCCGACTCGGAGTTCGTCCGTATCGCGACGAACCATCTGCTCGCGAAGAAGTGAAGTCGCCGGTCAGGCGCCCAGATGGCGCCGCACTTCCTCGCGCACGATCGGGATCATGACGTCGGCGAGCTTGTCGTTCGCGTACGCCGCGAAGGCCACGTTGGTCGTCGTGTCGAGCGGAGCCTGCAACGCTTCGCCGAACGGATCGCGTACGACGCAACCGGCTTCGGCTGCGATCGGCCAGGTCACGATGTCGTACGGCCGGCAGGCCAGCGACGAACGCACACCGAGCGCGCGATGCACGAGAGGGCGCACGTCGAGCACGAAGCGGTCGCGCCCCAGTGCCATCTCCGCGAGCTGCCCGCCGGAGCTGATGTACTGGTCCGCGTAGACCTCGGCCTTCTGCGGGTTCCAGGGGCCGAGCGCGCGCGCGAGGATCGCTTCTTCGACCCTGGCGATCAGCTCCTTGCCACCCGGGAAGAAGCTGGCCACCGTCGCGAAACCGTGGCGCAGCGTCGTCGCGCGGCTCGGGACGATCTTGAGTCCCGCGCCGGCGCCGGTGCCGAGATCGTGGCGTTCGCCGTGGGCGCCGCCGCCGCGTGCGGCCCAGAGCACGTCGCTCGTGTGCTGCCGCGTCGTCGGCAGCTCCGTCATGACCGCGACCTCGATGTCTTCGAGGCGCGTCGCCGATCCGCGGTCGGGCGCGGCGCCGGCGAGGCTCCAGGCCGAACGCTTGTCGAACATCAGCCCGCGCGTCCCGTCGATCGGGTCGACGAGCAGTCGGAACGGGGGGGCGCCGAGGCCCGGCTTGCCGAACGTGATGCCCTCCGGTTCGAGCCCCTCGGCCAGGAGTACGAAGTGCTGGGTGCGGCCCCATTCCTTGCAGTGCTCCAGCAGAGTCGTCTCCACAGCGGCGTCGATACCGAAGATCGTGTCGCCGTCGCCATCGCGCACCGTGCGCGACCAGACCGACGCCGACTGGGACTTCATGTGGGCGCGCAGGGTCGCGCGAACATCCGCTTGCAGGTTCCGGAGACGATCGAGGATGGACTTCCGGTCGAGGCTCTGCATGCGATGGAGACGGGCGCCGTTGCGAGGCAGTAGGCCCAGAGGGACTCGAACCCCCAACCGAGCGGGTATGAGCCGCCAGCTCTAACCGATTGAGCTATGGGCCTCCGGCGGGCCCGGGACCGTAGCCGATCGGGCGCCGATGCTCCACGGCGCTCGTCGGAGCGCGCGCCATCACTGGTAGTCGCTGTCGGAGAAGAAGGTGGTGAACGAGTTGTCGTAGTTCTCGACCTTCTCTCGGCGACACTTCGACAGGGCCGAAGTGGCGATCTTGACGACCTCGGGGGTCTTCTCGGTGCGAAGCAGTTCTTGGAGCGGATCCATGCACTCGGGCAGCGCCTGCGACCCGAGCACCCAGATCGACAGGCCGCGGATGTTCTGGTTCTTGTCGCCGAGGCGCGAGCGCACCGCTGCGACGATCGTCGGATGCGGGGAGAGCCGGCCGAGCGCCAGGAGAACGCACGGTTCGAGCTGCGCCGACGCACCCGAGAGCGCCTTCAAGCACGCTTCGCGCACCGCAGCGTTCGTCGGGGACGAGCGCGCCGCGGCTCGCAGCAGGAACCCGCGCACGCGGTCGCGCTTCTCCTTCTTCAGGGACACGAGCAGGTCGGCGGTCGCGTCGGGCAGCTGGATCGTCTCGAGTGCGCGCGCCACCGCGATGAGGATCTGGGCCTTGCCTTCGCCGAGGAGCCCGGCGAGCGGGCGCACAGCCGGGATGTTGCCTTTCTTGGCCAGCGAGTTGATGGCGCCCACGCGCAGTGTCTCGTCGGTGCCGGCCTTCGCGATGCGCAGGATCGCCGGGATCGCGCGACCGTCCTCGGTCAGCACGAGCTCCCGCATCGCGGCCTCGCGCACCTCGGCGTTGCGGCTCTCGAGCTCCTTGAGCCACTTGTCGACTCGAGCCCGTTCCGCCGCGACAACCGCGGTTGCATCGGGGTCCTTCGTCACCGCTTCGAGCGTGTGGACCATGCACTTCTCCAGCCCGTCCTTCGGGACGAGGTACACCTTCCGGGTCACCACGTTCCCCGCGGTGTCGCAGAAGACGTGTTGCGGCGTGCAGACGTCTTCGCCCGTGAGCCAGCGAGCCCGAGCCTTCATCTCGATCGCCTGGTGCTGCGCGCAGGTGATGCCAGGGAACTTCGCGCACGAGCCGTCCTTTTCCTCGTGCTGGCCGATGCAGCACGCGAGGCACACGAACTTGGCGGACAGCTCGACGATCCTCTTGTCGGTGTAGTGCTTGGCGATCGTCTCGTCGTTCGCCGGTTCGTCGTCCATCAGGAAGGCGACGAAGACAGGTTTGTGCTCGTCCTTCGCTCGTTGCATCGCCCGGTCGAAGTCGGCCTCCCATGCGATCTTGGGAGTGGCGGCTGGTGGCGCCGCGCCGGGGTTGGTCTGGGCCTCGGCGGTGATGGCGAACAGCGAGAACACGGCGAGCGACGACACGCGCATGCGACTCCTCCTTTTGGCTGCGCCGTCTACGGGCCTCGGCGGTGGGAAATTCCCAACGAGCAGCGAACGGATTGGTTCGTCGGCGCGACGACCCAGGGTCAACGGAGCGAGGTCATCGGTGCAGAGGGCGATCGACCGTTGGACCAGCAGCGATCGGTGCCGAAGGCATCAGCAGGCCCGGCGAAGGGGCACGGTCCGAATCCTTCGCGACGTCAAGGGGTCGCGAAGGATCCGGAGCCACGCACCCCCCTTCAACCCCTTTCCACGAGACGACGGAGCGGCTTCAGCAGGGATAGGGGCGGATCTCAGCAGAACGGCGCTTTTTTCTTCGGCGGTGCCGCGGTCGGGTCGCCCGCATGTCCGGATCCGCCCGGTGCTGAGGGGCCCCTCTATGTCCTCACAGGTTCCTATCCACCTCTGACACGGAGCAAGCCCATGAAAGTCGAGCCCGAAGAAGTCATCATCGCGAGAGACGGTGCGAAGATCAGCCACGACGGTGGTGGCACCCTGCTCGTCACGGCGGACAACGGCCAGGGCAGCACCGTGACGATCGAGGTGCCGGCCAACACCGACGTGACCTGGTACCCCCCCGCGGGCTGGACGCAGGTCACCTTCCGGGCGCCCGGACAGCAGTCCGAAGTGCGCGACATCGAGTGGTGAGTCGCACGAGTGGCTCGCCGGGCCGCCTCGCGCTACCGAGTGCCGCGACTTGGCCCGGCTCGTTGCGGGGACCTACTGGCTCTGTCCACCGGTCCCGGGGGCTTCCGAAGTCACGTCGCCGTTCGGCCGTTCAGCGTCCTCGGTGAGGTAGCGGCACATCAGGTCGATCGACTTCTCCAAGGGCGGTTGTTTGTCGCGGACCGAGCGGATCGCGCGGATGGCAACGCGAAGGTCGTCGATGAGGACCGCCGTCTCTTCCGGCGTGAGGGAAGTGCCGGCCATCACCTTGGCCCGGATCGCCGCGTTGCCCCGTTCCGGGGCAGGCGCAGTCGGTGCCGGGCCGCGCAACGCATCGAGAAGAGCGACGCGGATCTCGTCCGAGTAGGCACCCCGCTTCTGCAGTTCTGCCAGAACGCGCTTCGTGTCCTGGTTGATCGCGGCCAGGGCACGGTGCACGACTCCCTTCGGCGTCGAAGCTGCATCGCGGATCGCTTCGATGCCCGTGGCATAGCTGAACTCATCCGCCTGCGCGCCCTGAGCCTGGGCCGCCTGCGCCGGCGATGCTTCGGAACGTTGCGGGTTCCACTTCCAGGCTGCGACAGCTACCACCACCGCGATCCCGACGCCCACGAGAGGTGCGATCCAGCGCCGCTGCGGCCGGCCGCCGCCCTCGAGGCGGTACATGCCCGCCTCGGCGCGCATCACCGTCGAGTGCACCCGGGCCTCGTCGAGCGGAAGGGGCGGGATCGCCCGCGTGAGGAGTTGCTTCATCTCCTCGGAGAAAGGGTGGACTTCTTCGTGCGGATTCATGGTTTCTCCTTCGGACCGTCCTGGTCCCCCCCGTCGCCCCCGAGCAGATCTTCGAGGCGCGTCTTCGTGCGGTTTCGAGTCGAGTAGATCGCCTTTGGCGTCGTCCCCAGGGCTGCTGCAGCCTCTTTGGCCGGCAGACGGAAGTTGTGCGCGATGTCGAGGAGGAGCACGTCGCGCTCGAGCTGGGGCAGCGAGGCGATCAGCGCCCGGACCCTGGCACTGATGTCGTTCGAGGGCGCGCTGGTGGTGTTCGGAGCGGGGATCTGCTCTTCGGCGCCATCCCACAGGGGCACGTGCCAGGGCGTGTCCATCTGCCGCTTCACCTCGTGCCACGCCGCCACGTAGAAGTAGCCCCCGAGGTTGCCGTTCGGATCCAGTCGGTCTGCGCCGCGGTACAAGGACATGGCGGCGTCGTGCGTCGCGGTCTCCAGCAGGTGATCGTCGGGCGACCGCCGGAACACCACGCTCAGGCGACCCTTCACGTTGGGACCGTGCACGCGCAGCAAGGCGTCGACACCGCGTGAATTGCGCGCGCGCATGAGCCGGATGATCTCCTCGTCTCCTTCTGGTTCGGGAAGCGCCGTCATGAGTCGCTGACGCGACCCAACGCGTCATCCATAGGCTCCGGTCTAAGCAGACCGTTCGAGTGGCGCGTGTAATACCCGGTCTTTTCCGGACGCGCACCCCCGTGCCGCAGCGGGCAGGGGCCGTCGAAAAACCAGACCCCCCATGTCGAAGAGCCGAGGCTGGAACCGACTCGTACCCTGGATGGGCCACTCCTCTCGATGCGACCGGATCGATCGCGACACCCTGCCGGAGGGTCTTGGGTCGGTCTGGCGAGCAGCAAGTGCCGCTGCCGACACAGGCTGCGTGCAAGAATGCCCGTCCGCGTCCGAGTCAGGACCAGGCCCAGAGGATCCCCAGATGAAGTTCATGCTGCTGATGATGGCCCCCCGCGATGTCGAAACGCACCTCGCCAAGTGGTCGCCCGCCGACTTCAAGGCGATGGTCGAGTTCATGCACCGCTTCAACGCGAAGCTGAAGTCGCGCGGCGAACTCGTGGTCGCCGAAGGGCTCGACATGCCCACTGCCGCCCGCATCGTGAAGTGCCAGAAGAACGCGCCGCCGGTCGTCACGGACGGGCCGTTCGCCGAAGCCCGCGAGTTCCTCACCGGCTTCTGGATCGTCGACTGCGTTTCGCGGGAACGTGCGGTCGAGATCGCCGCGGAGGCGTCGGCGGCTCCCGGACCCGGCGGCCAGCCGATGAGTGTGCCCATCGAGGTGCGCCAGGTGATGCACGCGCCGGAAGTGTGAGAGCGTGAACGCGATCGAGCGGCTGCTGCGGGAGTCGTCGCCGAGAGTGCTCGCGGCGCTGGCGCGCCGCGTCGTCGACTTCGCGAGCGCCGAAGACGCGGTGCAGGAAGCCTGTCTCGCTGCAGCCGCGGAGTGGCCGGCGGCGGGTGTCCCGGACAATCCCGGCGGCTGGCTCTACGCAGTCGCGCTTCGGCGGGCCCTCGATCGACGCGACAGCGACACCGCGCGAACGCGGCGCGAACACGAAGTCGCGGCGGCGGCGGAGAAGACCGTGGAGCCGCGGCTCGAGGACGATCCGTTCGCGACGGAGCACGACGATGCGCTCGCGCTCCTGTTCACGTGTTGTCACCCGGCCCTGACCGAGCCGTCGGCGATCGCGCTCACGCTGCGAGCCGTGGGCGGACTCACCACGGCCGAGATCGCGGCCGCGTTCTTCGTTCCCGAAGCCACGATGGCGCAGCGCATCAGCCGCGCGAAGCAGACGATCGCGGCGTCGGAGATCCCGTTCGCTCTGCCGACACCGCACGAGCGCGGCGAACGCCTCGCCGTGGTGCTGCACGTCCTCTACCTGATCTTCAGCGAGGGGCATGCGACCAGCAGCGGGCCGTCGCTGCAGCGCGTCGAGTCGTCGAGAGAAGCGATCCGGCTCACGCGGCAGGTGAACACGCTCTTGCCCGACGACCCCGAAGTTGCCGGCCTGCTCGCGCTGATGCTCCTGACCGATGCTCGACGCGGCGCGCGCACGGGCCCGAACGGCGAGATCGTCCCGCTCGACGAGCAGGATCGTTCGCTCTGGGATCGGGCGGCTGTCGCCGAGGGCTCCGCGCTCGTCACGGCGGCGTTCCGGCGTGGCGCGATCGGCAGCTACCAGATCCAGGCGGCCATCGCGTCGCTGCATGCGGAGGCGCCGAGTGTCGAAGCGACGGACTGGCCACAGATCCTCGCGCTGTACGACCTCCTGCTGCGGCTGCAGGACAACCCGATGGTCGCGCTGAATCGTGTGGTCGCGGTCGCCATGGTGCACGGCGCGGCGACGGCACTCACGCAACTCGAACCGCTCGCCGCCGATCCGCGACTCGCGGACGGCCACCGGCTGCTCGGTGTGCGGGCCCATCTGCGCGAACGCGCTGGCGACGCCGCGGGCGCGATCGCCGACTTCCGGGCCGCCGCCGCGCGGGCGCCGAGTGTCGCCGAACGCACGCACCTCTTCCTTCGCGCGGCGCGCCTCGAGCCGAAGTGACGTGCGTCACTCGACCGGAGTGAACAGCTGCGTCCGCCACTTGGCCGGATCGGGGACCATGCCCGGGTCGGTCCAGTAGATCTCCCAGCAACCGCCGCGGACCTTCAGCTTCTGCTGCTCGATCCAGGTGCGCATCCGTTCGTGAGCGGCCCGCAGTCCGTCGTAAGGGCCGACGTGCCAAGCAGCGACGGTGCGACCCGCCGGCAGCTCGCCGTTCACGATGCGGCCCTTCGGCGTGATGGGCTCCTGCACGGGGATCCCGGCTTCCAGATCGATCTCCGTCTCGGACCACGCGTGGTAGCGCGAGAACGGCGGGCCGGCCATCTTCGCCCCGACCTCGACGAGGTACTGATGGACCTCCGGCAGCAGTGTCGCGAGTTCTTTGCTGATCGCCGTGGGCGCGACCTTCACGCGGATGCTCGCGACGAGCTGCTTCTGGCGGTCGACGATCTGATGGATCGGCTTGCCGCTCGCGTCGAACGCGGGCCCGTTGTGTTCGACCTCGACCTTGTCGACGGCAGCCGGCGGCGCGAACCTCGCGGCGTCGATCGTGCCGCCTACCGTGGTGGTCGTGCACACGAACGACACCTTCGCCTTGCCCATCGTGAGGGTGCGCCGCATCGGGAAGGTCCCGCCTTCGACCTTCTTCCACTCCGTGAACGAGATCACGGAGGGCATCAGGTCGGGCATGTCCCACGTCGCGTCCGCCGACTCGGGCGCCGGCAGCGCCGTCTCGATCCGCAGCAGCGTGCCGTCCGAGTCGACGTGAAACATGTCCGGCGAACCCTCCGCCGGCCTCGCCTCGAGCACCGTCACGCTGCGGTCGTCGGCCTTGTCCGTGCGAGCGATGGTGATCTCGCGATACACCGTGCGCGGGTCGTCGCAGCGCAGCAGCGCGAAGTAGCGCCGCACGACGGCTGCGTTCCGGCCGCGATGGACCTTCGCGCCGATCATCGGATCGACTTCCCACACGACGTCGCCGCGCACGCCCTTCTCCATCGGCGCGAACTGGCCGATCGTGCTCGTGTGTCGCGCGAGGTCGCGGCCGACGAAGATCTCGCGGAACGTGCCCTTCGCGACGGGGTCCGGCACACCTTCGAAAGTCACGGCGTAGTCCCCCTCGATCGTGATCGCGGTCTCGTTGCCTGCCGCAGCGGGACCGCGCTTCGCGGCCATCTTGTCGAGGATCGCGGCGACCGCGGGATCGATGGCGGCCGGTTTCGGTTCGGATTGTGCCCGCGGCATGGCCGCGAGCACGGCGACGGCGCCGGCGAAGGCGAAGAGGGTGAGGTCGACGAACGGGATCATGGCAGTGGGGATTCGATGCACGAGCGGGTCGAGCCTCATGGCCCGGATCATGCCCGCTCGTCCTCCGGTACGGATTGGCGGTCGCGCTTCATCGCTCGGGCCCGGAAAATCGCGCGCGGCCGCACCGCTTCGGCCGTGGCTATCATCCGCCCGCCGATGTCCGCGGATGCCCGAGGCCCGACGTTCCCTTCGACCCGCTGGTCGCGGATCCTGCTTCCCGCCGGCGAACGCGACCTCGACGCACTGGCGCGTGCCTATGCGCCGCCGATCGAGGCGTGGCTGGCGAAGCGCTTCGTCCGACGCGCGGCCGACGCGGCCGATCTCGCCCAGGATGCGTTCGCGTGGCTCCTGCAGACGAAGCTGCTCGACAAGGCCGACCCGGCGCGCGGCCGCTTCCGTGCATTCCTGAAGACCGCGCTCGCGCACTTCGCGATCGAGCGTCTGCGGAAGGAGCGCGCGGCGAAGCGGGGCGGCGGCGCCAGGCACGCGTCGCTCGACGACGTCGCGGACCTCGTCGACCCCGACGCGCTCGCGCCGGACGAAGCGCTCGACCAGGCGTGGCGTCGCGAATTGCTCGCGAAGGCGCAGAGGGCGTTGCAGCAGG
The DNA here is from genome assembly GCA_016794565.1 of Planctomycetota bacterium. Lineage (GTDB taxonomy): Bacteria > Planctomycetota > UBA1135 > UBA1135 > UBA2386 > JAEUHQ01. Next base: position 23,028 of record JAEUHQ010000068.1, read on the forward strand.
AACTCGAGGCCGGCGGCCGTGCCGTGCACTGGGCCCTGTTCCGCGACTGGTACCTGGCCGACGACGAAGCGGACCACGCGACTCTCGCGAGTCGTCACGGCATCACGCGCACCGACGTCTCCAACTGGCTCGATTTCGGCAAGCGCCGCTACCGTGCGCTGCTGCGCGACGTCGTCGCGGACACGGTGTCGTCGCCCGACGAACTCGAGGAGGAGTTGCGCTGGTTGTTCGGTCCCGTGGCCGGAGCGCGCTCGTGAACGAGCCTCTCGACGAGCGCGCGGCGCGACGCCTCCTGGCGATGGCCGCCGAGGACGATCCGGCGCCGCCGCGTTCCGCGCTGCCTGCGCGCTACGAGATCCTGCGCGAACTCGGCCGCGGCGGAATGGGCGTCGTCTACGAGGCGTTCGATCGCCGCCTCGCGCGGCGCGTGGCGGTGAAGGCGATGGTTGCAGGTCCGGGCGCCGACGACGAAGTACGCGCCCGATTCGCCCGGGAAGCGCTGGCGACGGCGAGTCTGCGGCACCCGCACATCGCGGTCGTGCACGACGCGACGCCCGACTACATCGCCATGCAACTCGTCGAAGGCGCGCCGATCGCTGCGGTGCCGGGCGCCGATCCGCGGATCGCGGTCGTGCTGGTCCGCGACGCCGCGCGCGCATTGCAGCACGCTCACGAGCAAGGGGTCGTGCACCGCGACGTGAAGCCGTCCAACCTGCTCGTCGAGAACGGGCACGTCTTCGTGGTCGACTTCGGGCTGGCCAAGCGGGTCGACGCGGGTGCGTCGGTCTCGCTCGCCGGATCGGTGCTCGGCACACCGGCGTTCATGCCGCCCGAACAGGCGCTCGGGCAGCACGATCGTGTCGACGCCCGCAGCGACGTGTACGGCCTCGGTGCGACCCTGTTCGCGAGTCTGCGCGGCGAACCGCCGTTCGCGGCGAACGACCTGCCGTCCCTGCTCCGCGCCGTCGTCGACGCGGACCCGCCGCGCCTCGGTGTCGATCCGGATCTCGACGTCGTCGTCGGCAAGTGTCTCGCGAAGGAACGGGAGCAGCGCTACGCGAGTGCGGGCGCCCTGGCCGACGACCTCGATCGCTGGCTCGCGCAGGAACCCGTGCTCGCTCGGCCGCCGTCGCTCCGCTACCGGTTCGGCAAGCGTTTGCGCCGTCATCGCAGCGTCGTGCGCGCGGTCGTGATCGCGGCGTTCGCGGCGGTCGGGCTCACGGGGGTCGTGCTCGGTCCGATCGTCTGGCGCGAGAGCGTCGCGAGTTCGGCCGCGAGCGAGGCCGTCGCGCTGTCCGGTTTCGCCGCGAAGGTGCTGCAGGACGCGGAGCTGTTCCAGCGCCTCGGCGACCAGGAGTCGGCGCGTCAGCTCCTCGACGACGGCATCCGGCGCGCGCGCGGCTTCCTGCAGCGCCACGACGTGCCGCGCTTCCGCTACCTGCTGGCGCGACTCCTGTGGGCGCGCGGTGCGGCGGGCGACGCGCTCGTCGAGATCGAGCGCACGGTCGTCGCAGCGCCGGACTTCGCGGAAGCGCGCTTCGAGCGCGGTCTGCGCCTCGCGGCCGCGGCGAACCCGACGCCCGAACAGGTGACCACCGCGATCGCGGATCTGGGCGTCGACCTCGGCGGCAGCCCGGTGGTGCGCGACGTGGACGTGTTGTTCGGTCGGGCCGAGCGGGCGCGCCTGTCCGGCGATCCGCATCATGCGATGGAGCTGTTGCGCGAAGTGCTCGAGTACGACGGCATGCACGTCGCGGCTCGCCTGTCCCTGGTGCGCGTCGCGCTGCAGCTCGGCCTCGACGACGAGGCGCGGTACTACTCGGCGAGTGCGATCGACATGCAGGCGGGCTATGCGCCGTTCTATCTCGCGCGGGAGCAGCGCACCCTGCCGACGTCGCTGCTCGGGCTCGACGCGCTTCTCGTCGACTTCTCCGGCGACCTCGACGTCGTGGCCGACATCGCCGTCGCGCGGTCGCGGCGTGCCATCGTGAACCTGCGGCGCGCGCTGCGACTCGAGGCCGAAGGGCGGCGTGCCGACGCGATCGAAGCGGCGTCGTCGTCGGTCGCTGACCACGATGCGGCGTTGCTGCTGCATCCCGATCTCGCCGGCGCACTCGTGAACCGCGCCGTGGGCCACCTCGTCGTCGACCAGCTGCGAGGACGCAACGGCGACGCGGAACTCGCGCGTGCAGCACGCGCCGCCGCATCCGCCGATCTCGACCGCGCCGTCGCGCTGGCCCCGAGGTCGCCCGAAGCGCACGGCGACCGCGGTGTGCTCGCCTTGCGCGAAGCGCGGATGCTGCGTTCGCTGGCGCGACTGCCGGAAGCCGCCGAACGAGCGCGCGCCGCGCAGGTGGCGTTCGGCAGAGCGCTCGCGCTGGCGCCCGCCGGCTGGCCGCACACCGCCTTCTGTCGCGAGCGGCTCGCAGCCGCGGCGGCGCTCGGCGACGGCAACTGAGGCGCTAGCCGCCCGCCTTCTTCAGTGCGACGCCGCTGGCCATGAAGTGGTAGAGCTTGCGGCCCTCGGTGACCTTGGCGGCTTCGTCGAGCTTGCCGGCGTCT
>JAEUHQ010000124.1 GCA_016794565.1 Planctomycetota bacterium
TCTGGGCACGGCCACCAACGGCGTCGTCAACGCCCTCCTCGTGAACCCCACGGGAGAACTCACGGTCGCCGGCGACTTCACGAGCAGCTACGTATCGACGTGCCCCGCGACCGCGGCGACGAGCGGCGCCGGGTGTGCGAGCAGCGGCGGCGCGAACGTGCTCACCGCGACGTCCCTGCCGTGGGTCGACGCCGACTTCCGCGCGCGCGGCACCGGCTTGCCGCAGCTCGCCGTCGTGCTCGCGCTCACGAGCTTCGTGTCGATTCCACAGGGCGTCGCGCCACTCTTGTCGTTCTTCGTGCAGAGTCCCGCGGGCTGCGACCTGCTCGTTGCCCCCGACATCGTGCACGCGATCGGCACCGCGAACGGCATCGCCGACTCGTCGCTGTTCCTGCCGAGCTCGCCGTCGATCGTCGGTGTGCCGTTCTTCCACCAGATGGTCCCGGTCGAGGTCGACCCGACGCTCGCCATCCTCTCGATCACCGCGACGAACTCCCTTCGGCTCGTCGCCGGCGATTTCTAGAACGAGCCGATCGTCAGCGTGAGCCGGTTGCTGGCGACGAGCGCGAGCAAGTTGCCCTGCGCATCGAACTCGAGCGGGGCCACCTGGTGATGGAAGGTGACGCCGGGCAGTGCTGGGGAATCGGGGATCGCGAAGGTCGTGGTCACGCGCCCGGCGGCGGGAACGTGCAGCGTGAGGGCGTCGTCGGCCACCAGGAGCGAGCAGCCGGGCACACCCTGCGGCAGGATCGAGGGCAGCGGGACCGACGTCGTGGACAGTCCGATGAGTCCGACGACGAGGCTGTTCGCGGGAACGAGCCCCGCCTCGGCACGCAGCGCGCCGCCGATCCACGGCAGCCCGGTCGTCGTCAGCGTGACCGGGCCCGCGCTGCCGAGGCACGGCAGTCCGGTCGCAACCGAGTCCGCCGCGCACGTCGTGGTGCGTCGCGCGAGGCCGGCCGACACCGCGCCCTGCAACGAGGCGAACGAGCCGCCGACCCACAGTTCGCCGTTCGGCGCGAACGCGAGGGCCGACACGGTGCCGAAGCGGTCGTCGATGCCCGCGAGGTCCGTCGACCACGTGGTGCCGTTCCAGCGCAACGGACTCGGCGACGGCTGGCCGGCGGCATCGAACGTGTCGACCCCGGCGACCACGTCGCCGTCGGGCAGCACGGCCAGCGAACGCACCACGGCGGACACCCCGTTGCCGTAGGCGCTCCACGCCGTGCCGTTCCAACGCGCGATCCGCTGCACCGCGGTCGCACCGTCGCCGGTCGTCGCGAAACGTCCAGCCGCGACGAGATCGCCGTTCGGCCGCACCGCGAGTGCTTCGACCGAGTCGAAGGGCCCCGCGCCGAGGCCCGGTCCGAGCGGCGTCCACGAGGTGCCGTTCCACCGCGCGACGTGCGCGGCCGGTGCGCCGCCCGCGGTGGTGAACTCACCCGCGACGACCAGATCGCCGTTGGGCATCACGATCATCGCGCGAACGACGTTGTCGACGCCGTTGCCGAGACCACCGCCGAGGGCCGACCACGAGACGCCGTTCCAGAGCGCGAGGTTGTTCGCGGCGACGTTGTCGAACTGCTCGAACCTGCCGCCGACGACGACATCGCCGTTCGGCATCGTCGCCATCGCGTAGATCGCCGCGCCGGTGAACGTGGGGTCGAACGCGCCCGCGCCGACGTCCGACCACGACGCGCCGTTCCATCGGGCGATGCCGTTGGCGATCACGGGTCCCGCGGAGCCGAACGCACCGCCGACGAGCAGGTCACCGTTCGCTCGCCGCGCCGTCGCGAACGCGGGACCGTCGAGCCCCGTGCCGAGCGACGACCACGACGAACCGTCCCATCGCGCGATGCCGCGGGCAGCCGTGCCGCCGATCCGAGAGAAACCGCCGCCGACCACCGCCGTGCCGTCGCTCTCGCACCGGATCGTGGCGATCGCGCCATCCGTTCCCGGAGACAGCGGGACCCACGCGGCGACGGGGCTTCCCACAATGCGAAAGGCGGTGGCCGACCCGCGCGTGCCGTTCGCGAAGCCCCCGACGAGCACGTCGCCCGGCCCGACCTCCGTGATGGTGGTGGCGAAAGAGAGCGGCGCTTCGAGGGGGCCGACGACGGCCCAGGTGGTGCCGGTCCACTGCCGCAGCGGCCAGGGGCCGAACGTGCCCGCGAGGATGCCGCCGTTCGCGAGCTCGACGAATCGGCTCGCCTGCAGCGGCGAGGCGGACCCCATCGGCAGCCACTGTGTGCCGCTCCACCGGCCGACGCCCTGCGACCCGGTGACGGGACTGCCGCCGACCAGCTCGCCGCTCGCCACGACGTCGTCGTTGCCGAGCACGACGAGCGCGGTCACGCCGGAGCCGCTCGACGGCGAGAGCCCGGGGAAGACGCCGAGATCCTGCCATGCGCCGCCGGCCCACCGCGCGCCGCCCCAGACGGGGATGCCGCCCGCATCGGCGAACGAACCGCCGACGATCAGGTCGCCGTTGCTGCGTCGCCCGAGGCAGCGCACCGCCGGCGGACTCTGCGAGAAACCCGGCAGCACTCCCGTCACGCCCGTGCCGAGCGGCGACCATTGTGTCCCGTCGAACTGCGCGATGTTGTTGGCCGCGACGCCGCCGGCCGATGCGAATTCACCGCCGGCGACGAGGTCGCCGTTCGGCAGCGCGAGGAGGGAGTAGACCGGACCGGACGTGCCGCCGCCGACCGCGCTCCAGGTCGAACCGTTCCACCGCGCGAGACGAGCCGCCGCGGCGGGGCCCGATCCGGTGAAGGCGCCCCCGGCCACGAGGTCGCCGCCCGCGGTCAAGGCAAGCGCATACACCGGGCCGTCCAGGCCGACGCCGAGCGGCGACCACGTGCGCGCGACCGGCTCGTACGCGACGACGTTCGCGGCGATGACGTCGCCCGCGGCGGCGAACTCGCCGCCGAGCACGAGCACGCGCGGCAGCGGCCCGCTGCCGTCCGGATCCCACGCGACCGACGAGTGCACGGTGCCGCCGGGTCCGGTGAGCGGGAGCCCTGGCAACCACTGTGTCGCGCACTGCGCCGTGAGCGACGCAGCGAGGACGGCGGGGGCGAGAAGGGTCGGCAGAGCAGTACAGGCCATGGTTGGGATGTCGGGAACCGAGGGTCCCGCCGTTGGCAAGCGTCGTGCCTCGGCCGGGCGGCGCGAGCCGGCAAGTCCGCCACGCGTCACGTCGCTACCGGCCCGTAGCAACACCGGCTCGCCGGCCTTCGGCGGCCGCAGGATTTCGCGGCTGCTCCCTGCGCCGTAGACTCCCGCGCCCGAGTTCCACGAATGAAGATCCTGATCTCCAGCATGGCGGCCCTCGCCGCCATCGCGTCCCTCCCCGCCCAAGACCCCGCGCCGCAGACCGGTGGCATCCCCGAGTGCAAGGACATGCAGAAGACCGCGTCCGGCCTCGAATGGGGCGTGCTGAAGAAGGGCGGTGACGGCCCGTCGCCGACGCGGGACGACACGGTCGAAGTGCACTACACGGGCTGGCTGACCGACGGCACCAAGTTCGACAGCTCGCGCGATCGCGGCCAGCCGGCGAAGTTCGGCGTCACGCAGGTCATCAAGGGCTGGACGGAAGGGCTGCAGTTGATGACGCCGGGGGCGCGCTACAAGTTCGTGATCCCGGGCGACATCGCCTACGGCGCCGACGGCCGGCCGCCGAAGATCCCGGCCAATGCGACGCTCGTGTTCGACGTCGAGCTGCTGCAGGTCATCCGCATGCCGAAGTTCCGCGCTGCGGACCCGGCGAAACAGAAGGCGCTCGAGAACGGCATCAAGGTCGAGCAGATCACCGTCGGGACCGGCGCGCAGGTGACCGCCGACGGCATCGTGTCCCTTCGCTACGCGATCTGGACGACCGACGGCGACCTGAAGGACTGCTCCGAGCGCCAAAACGGCCAGAAGATCACGGGCACGCTCGCTTCGCTGCCGATGGCCTTCCTGAAGACCCTCGTCGAGACCGCGAAGGTCGGTGATGTGCTCCGCGCCGAGGTGCCCAAGGCGCAGTTTCCGAGGGCGGCCCTCGACACGGTGTGGGAGCTCGAAGTCGTGAGCGTGAAGCCGAAGCCGGAGGTGCCGAAGTTCCGCGCGCTCGATCAGGCGAAGATCGTCACGACCCAGAGCGGCCTGCAGTACGAGGTGGTCGAGCAGGGCGCTGGCGATTCGCCGAAGGCGACGTCGCAGGTGCTTGCGCACTACACCGGCTGGCTCGAGGACGGCACGCAGTTCGACAGCTCGCACGAGCGCGGCGAACCGACGCAGTTCGGGCTGAACCAGGTGATCAAGGGCTGGACCGAAGGGCTGCAGCTCATGAAGCCGGGCGGCAAGTTCCTCTTCCGCATCCCCGGCGACCTCGGCTACGGAGCGAACGGCTTCCCACCGAAGATCCCCGCCAACGCGACGCTGGTCTTCTTCGTCGAACTCGTCGAAGTGAAGTGACCTCGCCGGCGAGCGTTCGCGCCCGCCGCCGCGCTGCACCGAATCGTGCGTGCATCGCGGTGACACGATCTACTTTTTAATGCAAAGTAGATCGTGCACGGCGCAGGCCCGGTCGCCATGATGCGGGCCATGACGTCCGCGTCTCCTTCGCCGGCCGCACCCTCCGCCGCGGCCGCGCCGGTTCTCGAAGCCCGGTCGGTGTTCCGACTGCGCGCTTCCGACGGGCAGCAGGTGGCGATCGTGCGCGACGTGTCCTTCGCACTGCGCGCGGGGGAGTTCGCGACGGTCATGGGCCCCTCCGGCTCGGGCAAGTCGACGCTGCTCCACCTGCTCGCCGGCCTCGACAAGCCGTCCGCCGGCCAGGTTCTGGTCGCGGGCGACGACCTCGGCAGCGGGGACGAGGAGCGCCGCGCTGCGGTGCGTCGGCAGCGGATCGGCTTCATATTCCAGTTCTTCCACCTGCTGCCGGATCTCACCGTCGAGGAGAACGTCACGCTGCCGTTGCGGATCGGCGGACAGAGTCTGCGGCGCAGCGCGGGGCGCATCGACAGCCTGCTCGATCTCCTCGGCATCGCGCACCTGCGTGGCCGACTGCCGCACGCACTGTCGGGAGGCGAGATGCAGCGGGTGTCGATCGCACGCGCACTGTCGACGCAGCCGCCGCTGCTGCTGGCCGACGAACCGACCGGCAACCTGTCGAGCAAGGCTGGCGAGGAAGTGATCGCGCTCCTGCGTTCGGTGCGCGACAAGCTCGGCACCGCGATCCTGCTGGTCACGCACAACCCGCGCGACGCGGCGGCCGGGGACCGCGTGCTCTTCCTGCACGACGGTGCGTTGCGCAACGAGTCCGAGATGCGAGGGGGACCCTTCGGTGTCGCTGACGTCTTTCATCGTCTTTCGCAACTGGGCATCTAGCCGCCTGCGGCTGCTGCTCACGCTGTGCGGCATCGCGCTCGGCACGGCCATCGTGGTCGCCATCTACGTGATGGACCACAACACCATCCAGAGCCGGCTGCTGGCGCAGGACCCGCAGCGCGGCCGCGTCGACCTCGAGCTGCGGTCGACGGCACTCGACGCGACGCCGGCGCAGGTGCTCGCCGATCTCGCCGGGCGCACGGGCGTGGCCCGCACCGCCGCGTGGCGCCAGGCCTTCGGGCGCGTCGTCGCCGGAGGGAAGGACCTCGACGCCGCGGTGTTCGGCATCGGGCCGCTGCCCGCGCCGATCCGCCACTACGTGCTGAACCGCGGGCGCGACCTCGAGGCAGCGGACGACGCGGCCGGGGCGCCCGGTGTGCTGCTGGGCGGCGAGGTGGCGCGCATGCTCGGGGTCGACGTCGGCGCCCGCATCCGCATCGGGGAGCCCCAGCTCGGCCAGCGCTACGAGTGCCGCGACGGCCGGCTCGTGCCGATCGTCGCGCCGCCGGGCGCAGTGCGGTTCGAAGTCGAAGCGACGGTCGTCGGTGTGCTCGAGCCCGAACGCCTCGGCAAGCGCAACTTCGGGCTGATGATCGTGTGCGGTCTCGACCTCGCGGGTCGTCTGCAAGTCCGCGGCGACAACGCGTACCAGATCGTGCGCGAGGAAGGAGCCGATCTCGATCGGCTGCGGAACGAGCTGCGCGGCCAGTATGTCGTGCAGGACGCGCGCGGGGTGCTGATCGGCGAAGGCGCGGACGAGCGCGCGTTCCGCAACGGACTCAAGGTGCTCGGCGGGCTCGCGCTGCTGCTGGGCATGTACATCGTCTTCCAGACGCTGTCCCACTCGCTCGTCGCCCGTATCCGTCAGCTCGGCCTGCTGCGCTGCCTCGGCGCGGGCTCGGGCGCCATCACGCGCATCTTCCTCTTCGACGCGCTGATGCTGGGCGTCGTCGGGTCGGTTCTCGGCATCGTGCTCGGTCTCGTGCTCGCGTGGATCCTCCGTGCGAACCACGTGACGTCGCTCGGCCTCGGCAAGGAGTGGTCGACGTTCGAGATCCCCGTGTTCCCCGTCGCGTGGACCGCCGGGCTCGGCGTGCTCTTCACGATCACCGGTGCGATGTTCCCGCTCGTGCGCGCGCGGCAGGTGCCGGCGCTCGACATCCTGCAGGCGCGGGGCCTCGCGCCGGGCAAGGGCGACGGTGTCGATCTGCTGAAGTCGATCAACGTCTGGATGTTCGCGCTGCTGGTCATGGCGCTGCCGCTCGCCTACCTCGCGATGACGCCGCTCGCCGTCGAGGAAGGATCGGAGACGCGCATGGTGCTCCTGCAACTGGGGGGCATGCTCGGCCTGTTCGGCAGCGTGCTGCTGCTGGCGCCATGGATCGTCGCGTGGCTCGGTCGTGCGCTGCTCCTGCCGTTCCGTCTCTTCACGCCGATGGCGGGCTGGCTCGTCGGCAAGGTGATCGCGCGTTCGCCGGGCCGCGTCGCCGCCGCCGTGTGCGGGCTCTCGGCGGTGCTGCTCGCCCTGCTCGGCCTGAAGAGCCTCACGGCGTCGCTGCGCGCGGAGGTCGATCAGTTCGCGCAGCAGGCGCTCGCCGACCGCCTGTTCCTGCGCACGGCGCCGTGCACGCCGGAAGCGGCAGCGAAGCTCGCGACGGTGCCGGGCGTCGACCACGTCGAGGTCTACGAGGGTCTCGAGACGAGCGGCGGGTTCCTGCTGCGCGGCCTGGACGTGAAGAGCGCCGCCGGGCGCGGCGGGCCGCTCGAAGGCGATCAGACGCTCGTCGCGCGCTACGCGGATGCACGGGTGCGAACGCTCGTCGTGAGCCGCCGCCTGGCGAAGGCGCGGAGCTGGCGCGAAGGTGACCTCGTGCCGATGCTCGACAAGAACGGCGTTCCGGTGGCGTACCAGGTGCTGCGCGTTGACGATCGATGCGGCTTCGACTCCGACGAGCGCGCGTTCGCGATCGCGTCGCCGCACTGGTTGCGGCAGGACTTCTGCATCGTCGAGACCTGCGTCGAGCACCTCACGGTGCGGGGCCGCCCCGGCGCCGACTTCGCCGCGATCACCGCGGCCGCCAGGAACCTGCTGCCCGCGGTGCCGATGAGCAAGCCGGGCTACGAGATCCACGGGTATTTCGCGCACGACGTGGACAAGGACTTCCGCCTGTTCGACGTCTTGCTGTTCCTGATGCTCGTGCTCGCCGGGGTCGGCCTCCTGAACGGGATGACGATCGCGGCGCTCGGGCGCGTGCGCGAACTCGGCGTCCTGCGCGCACTCGGCATGGGTCGGAACGCGCTCGGCGGCTCGTTCCTGCTCGAGGGCGCGATCACGGCGCTGCTCGCGTCGCTCCTGTCGCTCGGCCTCGCCGTGCCGCTCGCTTGGGTGCTCGTGCCCGGCATGAACGCGGTCGCGAAGCTCGATGCGCCGGTGACGCTCCCGTACGCGTGGTTCCTCGGTGTTCCCGCGGCAGCGCTCGCGACGTCGTTGCTCGCCGCGATCGTGCCGGCGCTGCGTGCGCTCCGGCAGAGTCCGAGCGAGAGCGTCCGCTACGAGTGAAGGACGGCGATCCGGCGTCGCTGCTCGCTGGATTGGCTGCGAGTCGTCGGGTACGACCCTCGCCACGATGAAGCAGCGTTCTTCCTGGCAGCGCACGCACACGTGCGGCGAACTGAACCTCGCGCACAAGGACCAGGAAGTGGTCCTGAACGGTTGGATCGAGAACCACCGCCACCACGGTCAGCTCGTGTTCCTCGACCTGCGGGATCGTTACGGCATCACGCAGATCGTCGTCGACCAGGAGGCGAAGGGCACCGCCGCGGGGACGTTCGACGTCGTGAAGCGTCTCGGCGCGGAGGACGTGATCTCGGTTCGCGGGAGCGTTCGTGCGCGGGACGCCGACAAGGTGAACAAGAACCGCGCCACCGGCGAGATCGAACTGGTGGCGCTGCAGGTGACCGTGCTGAGCGAGGCGGAGACGCCGCCGTTCGAGATCCTCGACAAGGTGGAGGCGAACGAGGAGCTGCGCATGCAGTACCGCTACCTCGATCTGCGCCGGCGGCCGTTGCAGGAAGCGTTGCTGAAGCGGGCGCGCTTCGTCACCGCGATCCGCAACTACATGCAGGAGCACCGCTTCATCGACATCGAGACGCCGATCCTGACGAAGAGCACGCCCGAGGGGGCGCGCGACTACCTGGTGCCGAGCCGGGTGCACCCGGGCAAGTTCTTCGCACTGCCGCAGAGCCCGCAGATCTTCAAGCAGCTCTGCATGGTGGCGGGCCTCGACCGCTACTACCAGATCGCGCGCTGCTTCCGCGACGAGGACCTGCGCGCCGACCGCCAGCCCGAGTTCACGCAGATCGACATCGAGATGTCGTTCGTCGAGGAGCACGACGTGCTCGACATGGTCGAGGGCATGGTCGTGCAGGGCATGCGCGAGGGTTTCGGCATCGAACTGCCGCAGCCGTTCCCGCGGTTCGACTACTTCGAGGCCATGGACAAGTACGGCTGCGACAAGCCAGACCTGCGCTTCGGCATGACCCTCGTGGATTGCTCGGCGCTCGCGGCGAAGAGCGACTTCAAGGTCTTCAAGGGCGCGGTCGAGACCGGCGGCATCGTGAAGGGCATCTGCGCCGAGGGCGCCGCGGAGAAGTACTCGCGCAAGGGCATCGACGAACTCACGACGTTCGTCACGGGTCTCGGCGCGAAGGGCCTCGCGTGGGCGAAGGTCACTGCGACCGGGCTCGAGGGCTCGATCGCGAAGTTCTACGAAGGCGACAAGGGCAAGGAGCTGTGCGCGCACATGGGCGCGAAGGCCGGCGACCTGCTGTTGTTCGTCGCGGACAGCAAGAAGGTCGTGCACAAGGCGCTCGGCGACCTGCGCCTCAAGGTCGGCGGCACGATGGGGCTGCGCGACCCGAAGGTGTTCCGTTGCTGCTGGGTCCTCAACTTCCCGATGTTCGAGTGGAACGACGAGAAGGGCCGCTGGCAGTTCGCGCACAATCCGTTCAGTGCACCGGTGAACTGGGACGTGAAGGACTTCTCGGTCGACACCGAGAACATCCGGAGCCGCGCGTACGACTTCGTGATGAACGGCTGGGAGCTGGGCTCGGGCTCGATCCGCATCCACCGCACGGAGCTGCAAGCGCGGGTGTTCGAGTTCCTCGGCATCAGCAAGGAACAGCAGCGGGCGAACTTCGGCTTCCTGCTCGACGCGTACAAGTACGGCGGCCCGCCGCACGGCGGCATCGCGCTCGGCGTCGACCGCATCGTCACGCTTGCACTCGGTCGCGAGGGCATTCGGGACGTGATCGCGTTCCCGAAGACCTCCATGGCGTTCGACCTGATGGCGGAAGCGCCGGGCGCCGCGTCGCCGGAGCAGATGGCGGAGCTGCAGATCGCGAGCACTGCGAAGCGCCCGGGCTGACGGCGCGGCGGCGTTCTCTACGGCGCCGCGATCGCGGCGTTCAGGCGCAGCGCGACGTCGATCGCGTCGAGAACCTGTTCGACCGGGATGTCGGTCATGCAGCGACCGCGGGGCGCGGCGATGCAGCCCGTCTTCACCATGCTCGCGAAGCACCGGCTCATGCAGTGGAGGCAAGGCAGACCCGCGGCCTCGACGACGTGCACCCGCGCGCCCTGGTGCACGAACCGGGTCGGCAGAGCGAGCGAGAACAGTGTCACACACGGCAGGCCCGCGGCCTGCGCGTAGTGGAACGGGCCGCTGTTGTTGCCGACGAACAGGTCGCACTGCGTCATCACCGCGGCGGTCTCGCGCATCGAGAGTCTGCCGACGAGGTCGATGGTGCCTTCGACGTCGAGCCGATCCTTCTGACCGATGCCGATGACGACGGCGCCGGCGCCGGCGAGCACGTTCGCGACTTCGCGCCAGCGCTCGAGCGGCCAGTGGCGCAGCGGATCGACGTGGTCCGCGCAGAGCACGATGCGCGGGCGGCGTGCCGGCAGGCGAAGCGTGTCGACGAAGCGAAGGTCGTCACGGCCGAGGTGCAGCCGGGGCCGGAGGTCGCTCGGCGTCACGTTCGCGTAGCTGCACATGTGGTCGACGAGGCTGGGCATCGCTTCGAGCCGCGCGTACTCGGTGGCCGGCATATGCGTGAACAGCTTCACCTCGACCACGCGGTCGAAGCGCTGGCCCTCGCGCGCGGTGCCGGCGACGAGAGGGTTGTGCGCGACGTTGCCGGCCTTGCCGCGCAGGAAGACGCGGGTGTCGCGGCCGTGCTTCTCGACGAGGCCGAGGATCATCGGGTCGCTGCAGAGCAGGTCGCCGAGGCCCCAGTTGCCCTGGTAGTCGACGAGAACGTCCATCAGGGGACCGCCGGTTCCTCCGGTCGCACGGCGGCGAGGGCCTGCTCGATGCGCGCGAGGTTCTGCGCGGGCACGTAGCGGAGGATCGTGGTCTTCGCGTGGTCCTGGAGCCCGAGTTCGCGAGCGACGACCAAGGCGCTGGCGACCGTTTCCGTCCGGGTGATGCCCGCTTCGACGGCGTGCAGCAGCGCCGCGAGCGCCTGTTTCTTCTTGCCCGATTCGTAGAGCGTGACGCCGAGGTCGGCCCAGGTTTCACCGCTTTCGGCACCCGCTTCGCGTTCCTTGCCGATGGCCGCGAGCAGAGCGTGCTCGGCTTCGGCGAGATCGCCCTGGGCGAAGTAGCGCCGGCTCACGTCGCGGATGGCCGCGGGCTGCATCCACTTCAGGTAGACGCGCGCATCGTTGCTCGTGCGCCGGAAGACGTTGCCTTCCTTGTCGCGGAACGCGCCGTGGCCGCTGTTCTCGTGGCACGGATCGCAGTAGCCGAAGTCGGTGCAGCCGAAGAACTCGCCCATGGCGGGCAGGGGCCGGCAGTGTGCGATGTCCGTGATCTTGCCGAACGCGTTCTTCCGTTCCGTGAGGTGGTACTGGCAGTTGAAGATGCTGCCTTCGGGATCGATGTTGACCCACGCGCTCGTGCACTCGATGCGGTACTTGTGGTCGCGGTTGAACGCCTCGCCCATGTGCGTGCCGCGGAACTCGTTGAACTGGTAGACGAGGCCTCGCCGGTCCGCGAGCTCGACGAGCTTCTTGAGGTTCTGGTCGTGCTCGTCGTCGCGGAAGTGCGGGAAGCGCTGCAGATTCACCATCGAGAACACCGGCGCCTTCACGAGCCCCGAGTCGCGCAGGCGCTCGGCCTGCTCGAGCCACTTCTCGGGCGCCATGAACTTCGGGTGGTAGGTGTGGAAGCTGGTGGCGAACTGCTTGCCGTGCGCGCGCATCTCCGCGGCGACCGCGTCGATGTCGAACGTGAGATTCGACGTCATGTCGAGCTCGTAGCCCTCGAGGCGGCTCGCGATGAAGGCGAAGTCCTTGTGCAGCGACGGCTCGCCGCCGGTCAGGATCAGCGGGTGTACGGGGCGCACGGGGAACGCGTTCAGCGCGTCGACCCATTGCCTCCCCGTCAGCTCCTGGTAGCGACCCCAGGGCTTGCGTCGCTGCCCGGGCACCATCTGCGGCTTCTGGATGCAGTAGTCGCACGCGAAGTTGCAGCGCGCCGTGAGGTAGGCGACCCACACGTGGATCTCGGGGGTCGGCAGCGGGAACGGAACGGTGGCGCTCATGGGGGTCTCCGAAGCTCCGGTGTCATCGGCGGCTCCCGGGCCCGGCCTTTACCCTCGTCCCTTGCACGGGTGTGTCCGGCCTCGTCCAGTGGCGCCGGTGCCTTCGAAGTCCGCGATCGCCGTCTGGTCCGTCGTGGTCGGGCTGTACTGCCTGCACGCGGCGTCGTACGGGGCGTGGATCGTCGACGACGCGGCGATCTCGTTCGCCTATGCAAGAAACCTCGCGGCGGGCCACGGCCCGGCCGCCCAGCCGGGCGTCGTGCCGGTGGAGGGGTTCAGCAATGCGCTGTGGGTGCTGCTGCTCGCGTTGTTCGACGCCGTCAATGCGTTCGACCCGGTCCTCACGCCGAAGCTGGCGTCGGGCGCGATGACCGCGGTGGCGCTCGTGCTCGTGTGGCGGACCGTCGCGCGGGACGGGCAGGGGCCCGCATTCGCGGCCTCTCTCGCGTGCATCGCGGCAGCTTGCAACCCGGCGCTCGTGATCTGGAGCATGTCCGGCCTCGAGAACGGCATGCTCGTGTTCGGCACCGTCGTGATGTTCACGATGACGCGGCGGGTGTTCGCGGAGGGCGCGACAAGGTCGGCGGCGGTCGCCGCAGGGGTGGTCGCAGCGTTGCTCGCCTTCGTCCGACCGGACGGCGCCCTGTGGTGCGCCGCTTGGCCTGTCGCCGCGTCGTCGCGCGCGGGAACGCAACGTACGGCGAGGCCCGCGATCGTCGTCTTCCTGCTCACGGCCGGCCTGCTCGGGCTGCTCGGAGAGGGGATTCGTTACCGCACGTTCGGCGACGTCGTGCCGAACACCTTCCACGTGAAGCAGTCCGCTGGGTTCGGCGGCCTCGTCGCGGCGCTCGTCGTGGTCCCCTCGCTCGTCGTCGTGCTGCGCGGGATCGGAGCGCACATCGCCGCCTGGCCCGAGCGTCGGCGGTGGACCGCCGGGTACATGCTCGCGGCGGCGTGCGCGCTCCTGCTCGCCGCGACCTCCGGGCGTTCGCTGTTCCGCAGCGTCTTCGGGTGGCTCGACGTGGTAGCGGGCGCCGTCCTCCTCCTCGGTTGGTCCGCGTGGCGGAGTCCAGGGCCGGCGATGCGAGCCGCGGTGCTCTGCGCGACGATCGCCGCGACCGCGTACTGCGCGCTGCCGAAGGACTGGATGGGCGAGTACCGCTTCGCGACCGTGTTCGTGCCGTTCGGGACGTTGGTTGCGTTCGGCCTCGCCGCGGAGTGGTGCGGCCCCGACGCGAGGCGTCGGTGGATCACCGGAGCAATCGCGGCGGCGCTTCTCCTGCCGAACTATTGCGTTCGGTGGTCGCGCTTCCGACGGCAACCGACCGTGCCGGTGACCCTGGTTGCTGCCGACCACGCGCCGTTCGAGCGCTACCGAGAGGTGCTGGGCGGCAGTCGGAGCCTGCTCACGGAAGACGTCGGTGCGCCGCTCTTGTACTCGTCGTTGCGGATCCACGATCTCGGCGGGCTGTGCGAACCGATCCTCGGGAGGACGTTGTTCCGCGATCCGGCACGGCTCGCCGACCACGTGTTCGACGCCTTGCGGCCGGACTTCGTGCGGCTCAGCGGCGACATCGCGATCCGCTGCGGGCTGCAGGAGGATGCGCGCTTCCGCCGCGACTACGTCGCTGTCCGGGAGTGGACGTCGGATCGGGCGCCTGGAGTGCCGCTCGGCCACTTCGTGCGCAAGGACGCCCTTCACGACGACGTGCTCCTCAGGCTCCGATCGATCGTCCCGCGTTGACCCCCGCGCGCGTCACGAAGCCCGCAGCCTCGATTGCGGCAACGATCGAGGACCGCGTGCGCGGCACGCTCGTGGAGGGAAGCTCGCCGCCGCCGTCGTATGGAGGAACTCGCGTCCTTGGGCGAGTCGTTCGGACATGGAAGCTCCTCGGGTGGGGCGGCCCCGACCCGGATCGCGATTCGTGCGAAGGCGACTCAGGTCCCGAACTGGCGCAGGTGATGGTCGAGATGCCGCCACTGCAGCTGCTGCCACTCGTCGATCGTCATCGGGCCGAAGAACGGGTGCGGCTGCTTCGTCACGACCGCGGGCCCGCCCTCGCCGAACCGCTTCACGAGCACGAGCAGTGCCTGCTTCTCCGTCGCGAAGTCGCGCTCGTCGGTGATCTTGAATTCAGGCGCCGTCGGCAGGCCCTGCTTCCAGGGCTTCGGCGCGAGCAGCTGCTTCTTCGCGAGGCGGCCGAACAGGACGCCGATCAGGGATCGCTTCAACGGCAGTTCGCCGAGCGCGACGCGCAGCGGCTGCTGGCAGTGCGCGAGCATCTGCGCGATCGACATCTTGCCCCACACACGTCGTGTATCGGGTCGCAACGATTGGATGCGGCCGAGCATGCGGGCGAGGTCGTCGCGCACGAACAGGGATTCGATCATGGTCGGTTCCTCGTCTGCGCGTTCACAGCCTGAACGCCGCGTCCGTCGGCCGGCAGACGCGCTTCAGGTGGAGCGGTCGCCGCAGGCCGTCCTGGCCGAAGTCGCCGGCGGGCCGGGTCTTCGCGAGCCACTCTTCGAAGACCGCCATCGACTTCGCGGTGTCGACGAACACGTCGCCGTAGCGATCGCCGGGTTCGGCCGCGGTCACGACGACCTTCTGGTGCCAGCAGTGCATGCCCGAGACGGGGTCGGGTTGCACCGGGAACGTCATGTTCTGGTGCACCCCGCCGCTGCTCCACCAGACCTTGTCGCTGTCCTCGTCGTCGCTCTCGAACGACGAGACGGGCTTGGTGCGTCGCATCAGCCACGCGGTGTCCGTCACCTTGCGCAGGTCCACGTCGTGCAGCTGCCAGTGGTTGCCGGAGACCTGGTCGCCCTTGACCGTCCAGCGGCCCATGTGGTGGCTGCACGCGATCACGCCCGGACGCACGCCCTCGGTGACCCAGACGGCGTTCACGTAGTAGCCGGTGCGAGTCGCCACGCGTACCAGATCGCCCATCTGGAGCCCGAGCCGCTGCGCATCGCTCGGATGCATCCACACGGGGTTCGTGTTGGACAGTTCGGTCAGCCACTTGCTGTTGGCGGAGCGCGTGTGGATGAGGGTGGGCAGGCGGAACGTCGCGACGAGCACCATCTCGTTCTTGCCGCGGTCGAGGTTGCCCTCGTCGACGTGGCTCTTCACGTAGACGGGTGTCGCGAGCTCGGGCCAGCCCCAGTCGACCATCGTCTGCGAGAAAAGCTCGAGCTTCTTGCTCGGTGTGGGGAAGCCGACGCGCGCCTTCTCGCCGGCCCAGACGCCAGCGACCTTGCCGTTCTGCAGCACGACGCCGCGCTCCTGGTCGACGGTGAAGTCGCCCTTCAGTTCGGCCTCGTGCGTTTTGTAGACCTGCTCCTGCACGAGGAAACAGCCGTGGCGCTGCATGTACTCGAGCGGCGAGAGCCCCTCCTTCTTCGCGGCTTGGGGCAGGCCGGGCACCGAGTTCTCGAAGATCCAGCGGTAGTACTCGGTGATCGTGACCCGTTCGCCCTTGCGGTACGGCGACTCGAAGTGTTGGCGGATGCCGAGCGAACCGTCCGGGTCGACGTGCCACGACAGTGCGATCCAGAACTCGTCCTCTTCCCAGACTTCGCCCGGGTTGCACTCGTAGGTCCACGTGACCTGCTTGCCCTGGCGTTCCGCGAGCACGCGATGCACCGGCTGGCGGAAGCCGATCCAGGTCGCCGCGTGCGTCTCCTGCGACATCAGGTCGTGCCGCTCGGTCGCGTGGCCCATCGGCAGCACGAAGTCCGCCCAGCGCGCGGTTTCGTTCCAGGTGGGTGACAGCACGGCGTGGCAGCCGACGAGGGCCTCGTCGGACAGCATCTCGATCCACATCGCGCCGTCCGGGTTGGTCCAGACCGGGTTGTAGACGCGCGTGAAGTAGGTGTCGATGCGACCGCGGCCGCTCTTCACGAGGTGCGGCAGGAGATAGCTGAGTTCGTGGTGCGCGAGCGGCCACTCGCGCGGATAGAGCAGCTCGCTCCACACGTCCTGTGGCCGCGGCTTGCTGAACGGCGAAGGCACGAACTTGTTCGTGCCCGAGCCCGCGGTGCCGCCGACGGTCGCAACGGCGCCGACGAGGACCGAAACGAACTGAAGGTTGCGCGCGGTCGCCCAGCCGCCTTCGTTGCCGGCCGCCGTGTTGCGCCACACGTGCGAGGCGAAGGCACTGCCCGCCTGGCCGATCTCCTGGCCGACGCGTTCGACGAGGTCCGGATCGAGACCACAGACGTCGCCGACGTAGCGTGGCGTCGCGAACGCATAGTCGGCGGCCAGCTCCGCCTGGAACGCCGCGAAGTCCTCGGCGCGGCCCTTCGCCTTCTGGTAGCTGCGCCAGTCGACCCAGTCGCGTACGAACGCCCAGTCGACCAGGTTCTCGCGCAGGATCACGTGTGCGAAGCCGAGCAGCATCATCGCTTCGGTGCCCGGGCGCGGGGCGAGCCAGTAGTCGCCCATGCTCGCGGTGTTGCTGAGGCGGATGTCGCACACGGCGAGCTTTCCGCCCTTCATCCTGCTGTCGATGATGCGCTGCGCGTGCGGGTTGAAGTAGTGGCCCGTTTCGAGGTGGCTCGAGATGAGCAGCGTGAACTTCGCGTTCTCGTAGTCGGGGGACGGGCGGTCGTAGCCGCTCCACAGCGTGTAGCCGAGGCGGGCGGCGGCGCTGCAGACGTTCGTGTGGCTGTTGTGGCCGTCGACGCCCCAGGCCTGCAGCACGCGCTCGACGTAGCCGTCGTGGCCCGGGCGGCCGACGTGGTACATGACCTCCGTCTTGCGCCCCTCGACGATCGCCTTGCGGATGCGAGCGCCGATCGTCTGCAGCACCTCGTCCCACGACACACGTTCGAACTTGCCGCTGCCGCGCGGGCCCGTTCGCTTCATCGGGTAGAGGATGCGCTCGGGGTCGTGGACCTGGTTGATCGTCGCGGGACCCTTCGCGCAGTTGCGGCCGCGCGACCCGGGGTGGTACGGGTTGCCCTCGACCTTGCGGATCCTGCCGTCGGCCTTGTCGACGTACGCGACGAGCCCGCACGCGGCCTCGCAGTTGAAGCAGATCGTCGGCACGAGCGAGTAGTG
The DNA here is from genome assembly GCA_016794565.1 of Planctomycetota bacterium. Lineage (GTDB taxonomy): Bacteria > Planctomycetota > UBA1135 > UBA1135 > UBA2386 > JAEUHQ01. Next base: position 17,051 of record JAEUHQ010000124.1, read on the forward strand.
CTTCGTCTCGCGTCGCGGCCACGCACGCGCGTCGAGCTCTTCCCAGTGATCCCAGCGCTCCGGCGGCGGGAAGTTCTCGAGCGGCGTGGTGCGCAGCGTGGCGTGGTCCATGCGGGGCGCGACGATAGGCATCGGCTCCGCGGCGGTCCACGACGGCTCGGCGCGCCGTGCCTCAGCGACCGCTGCCGGCCGCAGCGCCGAGTTCTGCCGCGAGCCGCAGTGCGAGCGGGTGGCCCGGAGCCGCGGTCAGGACTTCCTGCACGAGGGCACGCGCTGCGTCCCGTTCGCCGATCTGCAAGTGCGCTTGCGCCATCTGGAGGCGGAGTTCGTGGTCTGTCGGCCGACGCCGGAGAACCTCGCGCCAGAGCACGATGCCGTCCTGCACGCGGCCACCCAGGATGCGCACGGCGCCGAGCGCGCGGGTCGCGTCGAGCTGGGCCGGGTCCTCGCGCACCACACGGGTCAGCACGCCCTCCGCGTCGGCGAGACGTCCCTGGCGCACGAGTGCCATGCCGAGTGTGCTCGAGTAGTCCGGTGCCGGGTCGACGCGGTACGCGGCCTGCGTCAACTGCACCGCCTCGGCGAGTCGAGGGTCCTTCGCGTCGGCCCGGCCCTCGGCGGCGGCGCGTTCGTGACGCTGCAGGAGCAGGAAAGCGAGCTGGCCGAGCCCCGGAGCGAACTTCGGATGCTCCGTGACCAGGGCGCGCAGCACCCTCTCGGCGTCGTCGAGTCGACCGACCTGGACGAGCACTTCGGCGTAGCGCGACGACAGCAGCTCGACCTTGGCATGACCCTGCATGGCGCGATCGAGCAGGGCGAGTGCCTCGTCGGTGCGGCCCTCCTTGCGGACGACGTCGGCGTACGCACCGAGGATCGTCGTCGAAAGGAGACCGCCGTTCGCCAGTTCGTTGGCCGCGTACGCTTCGCGCCAGAAACCGTCGGCATCGCCGTAGATCGGGGCGTGGTGCCGGACAGTGGTGATCTCCGCGGTTGCGACGGCGATCGTCGCGACTGCGGCGATGGCAGCCCGCTTCGCCGCGAGCGTGGGGAAACCAGCCGTGAATCGGCGAAGTGCGTGTTCAGCGACGAGTACGCCGGGCATCAGCACCGCCAGCATCGGGAGATACATGCGCTTCTCGGCGACCACCTCCGTGACGATCGGCATCACGCTCGACGTGGGCCCGAGCAGGAGGAAGAACGCGGTCCACAGCCATGCCAGCCGGGGGCGCCGCCGCCACGACCAGCAGGTCGCCACGAACAGGCCCGCGACGATCGCGAGCGGGAGCGCGGCCGCCGCCGGGTCTCGCACGATGCCGAAGTCGTGGATGCCCTTCAGTCCGCTCGGCCATGCGATCAGTCGCAGGTAGTGCAGCAGCACCGACGCCTGCGTCATCAGCCACTCGAACGCCGAAACCTTCTCGTACGAATCGTAGCCGACGGTCGGATTCGACGGTCCGGCGAGCACGCACGCCAGAAGCACGAGCCATGTCGCCGCTGCCGCGAGCCAGAATCCGACGCGCGACCGCAGTTCGGCTGGATCACGCACGAGGAAGGTCATGTCGAACAGGGCGACGAGCACCGGGGCGGCGACGAATTCTTCCTTGCTCGCCATGCCGGCGGCGAGCGCCACCACGGCGAGCGTTCGCCAACGGCGCGGTGCCGTTCCTCCCGCGGCGCGCAGGACGCACCAGAGCGCGCCGAGGAACGCGAGGCTCATCAGCAGCGTCGTGCGCTGGGTGATGTACGCGACGGCATCGCATCCGAGCGGGTGGCAGGCCCACAAGGTCGCGACGACGCAGGCGAGACCGGTGGCGCGGGAGTCGGCGGTTCGGTTCGTCAGCAGGGTGCGGCGCGTCACCGAGAACAGGAGAAGCGCACACACGCCGTGCAGGCCCAGGTTCACGACGCGGTAGCCGGACGCCACGGACCCGCCGAAGGTCGGATTCCACGCGAACGAGAGGCACGCCAGCGGGCGGTTCGCGAGCGGCATGTGCACGGGGCCGAATGCCGCGTCCCACCAGTCGCCGCGCGTGAGGCCCGGGTAGTCCACGAAGACCTTGAAGTCGTCGTACACGAACCCTCCGCCGAGCGATCCGCCGTAGGCGAGCCAGGCCGCGACGAGTGGCGCCAGTGCGGCGAGCCAGCGAAGGCGGGCGGAGACGGCGGGGGACGTGGTCGATGCGGTCGGCACGGGGCGTGTCTGAGGGGGCGCACGCTAGCCGTGTGCCGGCGTCGCCGGAAGACACCCGTGCGCCGGCGGGGTCAGGTCGGCACCGACGTCGACCATGCGGGCCGGGCGGTGTGGTCGGCATCGAGCGGTGCGAACGGTGGCAGGGCAGTGGCCTTCAGCGCCTCGCACGCAGCCGGCAGGCCGAGGTCGCACGCGCGCTGGAGCAGGGCCCGCGCCCGTTCCGGGTCCGGCTTGCCGCCCCGCCCGTACGCGACCAGGTACGCGAGATACCAGCAGCTCTCGGCGTCGCCAGCGTCGGCTTCCCGCTGCAACGGTTCGAGGATCGCATTCACGTCGACGAACTCCCCGCCGGTCTGCAGCGCGATGCGTGCGATGCCCTTCCGCGCGATCGGGTCGTCGGGCCGGGCGCGGAACATCTGCAGCGCGCGGCCCGTGTCCTTCTTCTGACCGCGGCCGGCTTCGAGGGCGAGGGCGAGCACGAGGGCGCTCGCTCCCGCGGGGTTCTTCTCGGCGTCGTGCGCGATGCCCTGGAGTGCGAACCCGAGGACCGGTCCCTGCGCGCCGCCGTGAAGCACGTAGTGCAACACGAGATTGCGGCAGCCGTCGAGGTTGCGCATCGACGCGGACTGCGCGAACCAGTGTTCCGCCGGCAGGCGCTCACCGGCGCCCTTGATCGCGAGGAATGCCGGGTCGGTGCTGAGGATGCCCATCTCGTTGTAGCTCTCGCCCGACGCTTCGCCGAGCGCGATCATCGCGAGCTTGCGGCCCGCCTGCGGCTTGCCCTCGGAGTAGGCGTGCTTCCAGAACGCGACCGAGGCGGCCGGATGGGGACGCGACAGGTAGCCGGTGCCGAGCATGGTCCCGAAGACCGCGATCCACACCGCCATGTGGATCGCGTTCATCCGCACCGGCGTCGTGAAGTTCTCCCAGCGGTGGTTGAGTCGGCCGATCGCACCGGTTCGGGCGAAGCGGTCGAGCGCCAGCACCGTGAGGTTCAGGAGCGGCACGGGGAACAGCTTGGCGTAGATCTCGAGGTCGCCGAGCGGGCCGAGCAAGTCGTAGAAGAAGACGTACAGCAGGCCGTAGCCCGTCCCGAAGATCGCGCGGCCGAGGTTCGTGCGCGGCGACGTCGCGGGATCGGTCATCAGCAGGTGCATGCCGAGGAAGCCGGCCGCGGGCAGATTCGACGCCGCGAACAGATAGCTCCCCGTCGTCGCGTGGTAGGCCATCGCGGCGAGTGTCGATGCGACGACGCCGAAGAAGGTCATCAGCGTCACGCCGAAGAACCCCTGCACGACGAGGCCGAGGCCGAACAGCACCAGGTAGATGTGGTCCGGGCCGTCGATCGTGGTCGCGAGCGGCCGCGCCATGGTGATCTCGTCGGTCGCGCCGCTGGCGATCAACGCGATCGCCGCGACGAGCAGGCCGAACCCGGACGGGTTGAAGATGTGGGCGCGACGACCGTCCTTGTTCCAGCGCAGGAACTCCTTGCCGAGGAGCCCGACGACGATCATCACGAACTGCAGGCCGTACCAGCCGTCGACGAACCAGATGAACAGGTTCGTGCTGAGCACCACGGGCAACGGGCCGGAGCCGAATCGCCACGGTCGTCCGCGCGTCCACGACAGCAGGGCGTCGAACGCGAACACGAACGCGAGCTGCCCGAGGATCAGCGGAAGCTGGTCGTAGATCGGGCGCCAGTGGTAGCCCCAGTAGGCGTAGAGGCCGCACTGCACACACGCCTGCACGTAGTGCTGACGAACGGGCGGCACGGGCACGACGAGCAGGCGGCGCCCCGAGCGCCGCGCGGTCGCCCACAGCAGGAGCTGCCAGACGACGAGCCCGGACCCGATCGCGAGGTGCGTGGCGAACAGGTGCGGCTCGCTCTGCACGCGGGGGAGCAGGAGGAGCCCGAGGAACGCGACGGCGAGCAGGACGGGTACACGCGCGAACCTCGTGTCCGCGGCTGGATCCGGGGGCAGCGAGGAAACGAACGGGCCCGTCGACGGTGCGACGAGGGGCGAACTGTGCATGGACCGGCAGGGGGGACCGGCGTCGCGCGGTCGCGGGGGACAGGTTCGCTCGAGGCTCTCCGGTCGCCCGCGACCGCCTCGGCTCCGGGGGCGAGGTGGTCCATCGACGACCGCCCTCGCGGCGAGGTTCCGTCGGCCCCGGAGAAATCGGCTCCACCTGCGTGCGTGCGCGGTTGCGCGCTCCGCAGCGACCCGTCACCGCCGCGCAGATGCCATCGCGTGTTCTCCGACGGCCCCTCGACGCGATGCCGCGCGGAGAGCGCTCGAATCAGAACGACGCGCCGTGGCGCAGCGACATGTGGTCCTGCAGCTTCTCGTACGAGTTCCGTGCGCGCGTTGCGAACAGGGTTCGCAGCGCCTTCAGCACGTCGCCGCGCGACACGATGCCGAGCAGGCGTCGGTCGCTGTCGACGACGGGCAAGCGGCGGATCGGGTTGTCGCGGAACGACGACGCGACCTCGTAGAGATCGGTCTTCGCTCCGACGACGTCGAAATCCCGGCGCATGTGCTGCGCCACGGTTCCCGGCGGCTCGCCTTCGTAGTGCGCGGCGGCGATCGCGGTCAGTGCGTCGCGTTCGCTGAAGACCCCGACGAGTCTGCCCCGCTCCACGACGGGCGCACCCGAGTATCCCCGTTGCAGCAAGCGCTCCACGGCGTCGAGCACCTGCATTTCGGGGGGCAGGACGAAGACGTTCCGTTGCATGACGTGCTCCGCCGTGAGCACGGTTCGGCTCGTGTCCATTCCCCGAGGCTACGCCGATCCGCCGTCGACGGGGATCCCCCCGGGTGCGATAGCGAGCGCCGTTCGGACGCGATCGACCACGCGCCCGAGGCGCTGCACGCACGGGTCGCAGTTGCTGCCGCAGCACCATCGCCAGCCTTCGTCGGGCGCGTCGAGGTGGCGGACCACGAACGCCGCGTAGCTCGGATCGACCCGTTCGTCCGTCAGCATGGCCGCGATCGTCGCGGTGGCGTGCGGCGGCAGGGACGAGGCATCCATCGGGGGCGCCGGTGTACTCGGAACTCCGCTGCCGACAAAGGGTGACGCACGCGCCGCGGACGGAGAAGGCGCGCGAACGGCCGGTGCCATCGCGGTAGCGTGCGGGCCCATGGCGCCCAGCAATCTTCGGAGTCCGTTCGTCTTCGTGTTCGCGGCTGCCCTGGCAGCCCAGGAGCAGCCCGCGAACGCACCCGGCCGACAAGGCCGCGCGGTCGGGCTCACGGTCGAACAGGCGCTCACCCTGCGCACGGTCACGAACCCGCAGCTCGGCGCCGACTTCGTCGCGTTCTCGCTCGTGGTGCCGCGGCCGATCGCGGACGGACCGGGCGGCGCGTACCTGCACCTCGGTGTGATCGACGGGTTGTCGAAGCTCACCGCGGAGAGTGTTGCGAAGGAGAAGCCGAACGTCACGTGGCTGGTGGCGGGCAAGGACACGGCGCCGGCGATGGCCGTGCGGCCGGGAACGCGCGAGGTGTCGTTCGTCCGCGCGCAGGACGGTGTTCCGCAGGTGCTCGTGATGCCGATCGACGGCGGCGACGCGACGCCGTTCGCGAAGACGCCGGCGGTGAACGCGTACCGCTGGCGGCCCGACGGCAAGGCGATCGCGTTCACGTCGCTCGATTCGATGCCCGACGAACGTGCCGCGGCGCGGAAGCGCGGATTGCAGCCGGTGGTCGTCGACGAGGACTGGCGGCACCTGTCGCTGTGGATCGCCGAGGAGGGCAAGGAGCCACGCAAGGTCACGAACGACGTCACGGTGTTCGACCACCAGTGGTCGCCCGACGGGACGAAGATCGCGTGCGCGGTGGCGCCGAAGAACACGGTCGACGACAGCTACATGTTCACGCGACTGAAGGTGCTCGACGTCGCCGGCGGGGCGCTGACGAAGCTCGTCGACAACCCGGGCAAGCTCGGTCCGTTCGCGTGGTCGCCGGACGGCAAGATGCTGGCGTACGTCACTGCCGCGGATCGCAACGATCCGCATGCCGGGCAAGTGTGGTTCGCGGATGTCCAGGCCGGACAGTCGAGCCGCACGCGCGTGCGGTCGATGCGCCCGAGCAGCGTCGCCGACGTGCAATGGCCCGCCGAGAAGATGCTCTGCCTCGACCACATGGGCGTCCGCTCGGCACTCGGCGCCACCGCCACTTCGGGGTCCGTTGCCGACTCCAGCGCGTTCGTGCTGCCGCGTCGCGCCGAGGGTCCTGACGCACCGATCCTCTCCACGCTGCTCGGTTCGGCGTTCGCGCCGGAACGCGGGCAGATCATGGCGTTCGCGGAGAACGGGACTGCGCGCGTCGTCGCGATGGGGCTGCCTGCGCAGCCACCCGAACTCTTCCTGGTCGCCCCGGTTCCAGGTGTCGATCTGACACAGGCGATCCGACTCACCGACAGCAACCCGCAACTCGCGAGCGTCGCACTCGGCGAACAGACGATCGAGACGATCCGCGCGCGCGACGGCGTCGAGTTCGAAGGCATCCTGATCAAGCCGGTCGGCTACCAGCCCGGCACGAAGTATCCGTTCGTGATCGTCGTGCACGGCGGCCCCGAGGCGCACTTCAGCGACGGGTGGCTCACGAACTACTCGAACTGGGGCCAGCTGCTCGCGGCGCGCGGCTACGCGTCCTGGTATCCCAACTACCGCAGTTCGACCGGCTACGGGACCGCCTTCGCGAAGCACGACCACGGCGATCCGATGGGCAAGGAGTTCAGCGACCATCTCGACGCGATCGCGCACTTCAGCAAGGCCGGCCTGATCGACGACACGCGCGTCGGCATCGGCGGCGGCAGCTACGGCGGCTACACCGCGGCGTGGGCGGCGACGAAGCACAGCGAGCACTTCGCGGCCGCGGTGTCGTTCGTGCCGTTCGTCGACCTGCGCACGAAGTGGCTGACGAGCGACATCCCGTACGAGTTCTACTACGTGCACTACCAGGAGCAGTGGCCGTGGCAGCAGCCGGGGCTGATGGCCGACCGCAGTCCGCTGTCGTGGGTGACGAGTTGCCGAACTCCGTTGCTCGTGCTGGGTGGCACGGCCGATCCGCGCGTGCACCCGAGCCAGCCGTTCATGCTGTACCGCGCGGTGAAGTTCGCGACCGACACGCCGGTGCGCTACGTGCAGTATCCGGGGGAAGGCCACGGCAATCGGACCAGCGGGTACCAGCTCGACTACGCGCTGCGCACGTTGCAGTGGTTCGATCACTACCTGAAGGGCGACGGCGAGCGCCGGAAGAAGCCGCTGCCGCCGATGGACCTCGACTACCCGAAGTGAGCCCGGAGCCGCGACGGGACGGAATCTTCGGACTCCGCGAACAGCCGTCGGGCCGCGTCGCTCGACCGGCATGTTCCTCCTCCGAGCGCTTCTCCCGTTCCTCCTCGCCTGCACGACCGCCCTGGCGCAGGTCTGCGCCCCGCAGTGGCAGGACGGCGACCCCGTGCCGTACGCGTCGGGCACGGTCACCGACCTGGTCACGTGGGACCCGGACGGCGCCGGTCCCGAGCCGCAGCTCCTGATCGCGGGGGGCAGGTTCTCCGCCGGCACGCTGCACGACGTCCTGGTGGCTGCCTACGACGGCGTCCAGTGGCGGCCGCTCGGAACTCCTTCGGGCACGTCCATCACCGCGATGACCGTGTGGAACGGGCAACTCGTCGTCGCCGCGAACTCGGGCTCCTTCACTTCGACGGTGCAGGCGTGGAACGGCACCGCGTGGGTGCCGGTCGGCCCGTTCGGCTCCGTCGCCGGGTGGGTGCGCGCCTTCGCGACCTTCAACTCCGTGCTGATCGCGGGCGGATCGTTCTCGGCGATCGGCGGTGCGTCCGCAGCGAACATCGCGCAGTTCGACGGCGCGAATTGGTCGTCGCTCGGGTCGGGGATCACGGGCTACGTCAATGCGCTCGCGTGGTTCAGCGGCGCGCTGCACGTCGGCGGGGCCTTCACGAACGCGGGCGGCGTCGCGGTGTCGAACCACGCGATCTGGAACGGCTCGGCGTGGTTCGTGGGAGCGACCTTCAACGGGGCGATCGAGTCGCTCGCGGTCCGTTCGGCGATCGCGGTCACACAGACGTACCTGTTCGCCGGCGGCGCGTTCACGGCGGTCGGTCCGGTGAGCATGCCGCACACCGCGCGCCTCACGCAGTCGACGGGTCTGTGGACGGCGATGGGCGCGGGCATCCCGTGCACCGGCGTCGCGGATCTGTTCGTGCGGAACGTCGGCCTCAGCAGCTACGAACTCACCGCGGCGGTCAAAGGCACCAGCGACGAGGTGTGGCGCTGGAGCGGCACGACGTGGAGTCCGCTGGGTGCCCTGCAGGACGACAGTGCCAACGCGGTGCCCAGTGCACTCGGCTACTACGGCGGCTACGTGGTCGGTCTCGGCGGTGCGGCGCAAGCGATGCGGAAGTACGACGGTGTCCAACTGTGGGCGCCGTTGCTCGGTATCGGCCTCGACGAACGCGTGAACACGTCGTGCTCCGTCGGCGGCGACCTCGTGATCGGCGGCGTCTTCCGCACGATCTCCGGCGTCACCATGAACGGCGTCGCGCGCGGCAATCCCGGCGCGTGGCAGCCGCTCGGCTCCGGGCTCGAAGGCGGCTTCGGGGCGTTTGCGCTCCTCACGATGCCGAACGGCGACGTGCTCGCTGCGGGCAGCTTCACGGTCGCTGGCGGGCAGCCGGCCAGCTACATCGCGCGGTGGAACGGCGCGTCCTGGGCGCAGTTCGGCGGCGGCACGGACGACATCGTGTATTCCCTCGCACTCATGCCGAACGGCGATGTCGTCGCAGCGGGCCGGTTCACCATGGCGGGCGGCGTGCCGTGCAACCGCATCGCGCGATGGAACGGTGTCACGTGGTCGCCGCTCGGCTCCGGCTCGCCGTCGCAGATCAACGCGCTGCACGTAGCGCCCAACGGCGACCTGCTCGTCGGTGGCAACTTCACGTCGATCGGTGGCGTCAACGCGAACCGCATCGCGCGGTGGAACGGCACATGGTCCGCGTTCGGATCCGGCGTCGACAACGCCGTGTGGTGCGTCACGACGACGGGGGCGGGGGAGGTCGTGATCGGCGGCGCGTTCCAGTTCTCGGGTGCGACGAGCACGCCCTACATCGCGAAGTGGAACGGCAGCACCTGGTCGCCCGCGGGTTCGACGATCGCCTACCACCCCGACAGCGACGTCTACTCGGTGGCGGTGCTGCCCGACGGCGACCTCCTCGCGTGCGGCGCGGAATGGTCGTGGGGGTTCTCGCTCCCGCCGTTCTCGGTCTCCGTCGCGGGCAACGTCGCGCGCTTCGACGCGGGGCAGGGCACGTGGTCGGCGCTCGACGTGCACGGGCCGTTCGTGCAGCACCTGCGCGTGCTCCCCGAGGGCGGGTTCGTGGTCGGCGGCATCTTCACGGCCGGTGGCGACAGTGCGAACTTCGCGCGGCTCGTGCCGGCGTGCCCGGCCACGACGGGGAACCAGGGTGCGGGCTGCGCCGGCGCCACGCTCACGCCGGCGACGCTGCCGTGGGTCGAGTCGACGTTCCGCGCCGTCGGCACGGGCCTCCCGACGACCGCGATCGTGCTCACGTTGACGAGCGTCACGTCCGTGCCGCAGGGAGTCGCTCCGTTGTCGATCTTCTTCGCGCAGGGGCTGCCCGGCTGCGACGTGCTCGTCGCCCCCGACATCCTCGGCGCCCTCGTCACGACGAACGGCACCGCGGTCTCGGACACGTTCCTGCCGAACACGCCGCCGTTCGCCGGCGTGACCTTCTACCACCAGATGATCCCGATCGCGGTGAATGCGCAGGGTGCCTGGACCTCGGTCGCCGCGACGAACGCGCTGCGGCTCACCGCGGGGACTTTCTGACGCTCCCTACGCGGGACGGACCGCGTCGATCGCCGCGAGCACGGCGTCGACGTCGTCGTCGCGGTTCGTCGGACCGAAGCCGATCCGCAGGCAGCCTCGGGGCACGCCGAGCGCGTCGAGGGCCATCGGCGCACAATGGCTGCCGGCCCGCACGACGATGCCGCGCGCGGCGAAGTGCGCTTCGGCGCGTTCGAGCGGCAGCCCGTCGATGACGAACGAGCGGGTGCCGGTGTGTTCTCCGTCGCCGCCGAGCACGCGGCAGTGCGGGCGGCCGGCCGCCTCGGTGTGCAGGCGCGCGGCGAGACGCAGCGGGCGGGAGCGGTCGGCAGGCGGCAGCGAGCGGAGCCATTCGGCGCTCACGGCGAGCCCCGCCGCCGCCGGGAGGTTGACCGAACCGACGTCGCAGAAGCCCGGGAACGGCGCGAGCGCCGGTCCGGGGCCGCCGCTGCCGATCTCGCAGACGGCCGCGGGGCAGGTGAAGCGCACGTGCGGCGCCGCCCACAGGCCGCCGATGCCGAGCGGACCCTGCAGGCCTTTGTGGCCCGCGAACACCACGACGTCGGCGCCGGTCGTGCCGGGGGCGTCGGGCAGGGTTCCGGCAGTCTGCGCCGCGTCGAGCAGGAGCAGTGCGTCGTGGCGGTGCGCGAGATCGGCGATCGTGGCGAGCGGCAGCACTTCGCCGGTGACGTTGCACGCGCCGGTGACCGCGACGAGGCGCACGCGTCCGCCGCACAGGAGTCTTGCCGCGAACTCGAGGTCGAACGGACGCCCCGGCGCGTACGGTGCGCGTTCGTGCACCACGCCGCGCTCGTGCACGAGTTTCGACACGGGGCGTGCGAGGGCATGGTGCTCGAGGCTCGACGTGATCACCACGTCGCCCGCCTGCCACGGCAGGTCGCCGATCGCGATCGACAGCGCCTGGGTGCACGACGACGTCAGGAGGAGCCGGTCCGGTGCCCCGAGTCCGATCGCGCGCGCGATCGTGCGGTGCGCGTCGGCGAACAACGCGGCGTGATCGCCCGGCTCCGCGAGGAGGGCCGCCCGCATTGCTTCGGCGACTCCAGGCGGCTTCGGCCAGCTCGTTCCGGCGTGGTTGCCGTGGATCGTCACGACAGCGGCGGCAACTGGCCGGCGCGCACGTAGGCCTGTTCGTAGAGGAACAGGCCGCCCCACGAGAGCAGCGCGCACAGCGCGAGCGGGACCGGGTGAGCGACGCCGCCGAGGACGAGCAGCATCGCGAGAAGCGAGCTCGCCGTCGTCGTCGCCATGCCCGCATGGAACGCGGACAACTTCGTGCCGCGCCATGCGGGCACGACCGGCAGCAGCGCCGCCGCCATCTTGCCGTTGTGCGTCGTGTGGTGGCCGAGGTGCTCGAGGAGCCCGAGGGCGTGGTGGAGGACGGCCATCGCCGCGACGACGGCAGCGAGCTTCGCATCGGGCGCGAACGGCAGCAGCGCGAGGCCGCCGACGCAGAGCGCCTGCACGAGCAGGTGCGGGAGCAGCACGCGGGTGTGCTGCCACAGGTCGCGGCCCTCGCACTGCGCGAACAGGAACGCGGTGTACGCGGCCGCGAGCGAGCCGCCGATCAGGTTGGTCCAGCGCAGCCCGTCGGCGATGCCGTCGAGCCCGACCGCGCGGCACCCGACGATGGCGGTCGTGACGACGCCGAACGCCGTGAGCACCCAGGCGCCCTTCACGAGCCAGCTGCGCGTGTTCGGGCGCAGCAGGATCGACAGGAACTGCTTTGGCCGCTTCAGGTCGGTGACGAGCAGCACGTTCGTCACCGCGAGGAAGACGAGAGCCAGGATCTCGGGCGCGTAGTCGCGGGCGGCGCCCGCCGCGGACGGCATGAACGCCACGAACGGCGCCCACAGCGCGGCGCCGGCGGCGATGCCCTTCGTGACCAGGTAGGCCGACACCCGCCAGCCCCAGTGCACCTTGTGGTCGACGTCGAGCACCACCCGGGCATCGGCGCGCTGCAGCCGCGCCGCGTCCGCGTCGCGCAGCGGGGGCTTTGGCAGCCGCCGGTCGCTCCACAAGTACATGTCGGGTTCCTGTGCGGTGCCAGGCTCGAGGTTGACCGGGTGGGCGCCGAGGTAGAAGACGTTCGGGCCGGTGCCCTGCTCGGGCCGGCGCACCGCGGCGCCGGGCACCGACGCGAGGATGCGGCTCACCGGGCTCGCAGGGTCGTGCAGGTCGCCGCTGATGATCGCCGTCTCCGGGCAGACCACCTCACAGGCCGGCTTCAAACCCTGCTCGACGCGGTGCGCGCAGAAGTGGCACTTCTCGGCGCCCCCGGTGTCTTCGTTCAGGTAGAGGGCGTCGTACGGGCACGCCTGCATGCACGCCTTGCACCCGATGCAGACGTCCTTGTCGAGATCGACGATGCCGTCCGTCCGCTTGTGCAGGGCGGTGACCGGGCAGATCGTCACGCACGGGGCGGCCGTGCACTGGTTGCACCGGAGCACCGCGAAGTGGCGCCGGACCGCGGGAAACGCGCCGACCTCCGTGTACTTCACCCAGGTGCGGAAGTCGCCGACCGGGACTTCGTTCTCGGACTTGCAGGCGACCGTGCAGGCGTGGCAGCCGATGCACCGGCGTTGGTCGAGGACGAATCCGTACTGCATGCCGAGGGGACCGGAGGGCGCCGCACCATAGCGAGCGAGGACCGCTGCGACAGGACAAACGCAGGTCGCGCTCCGACGAAATCCCATTCGCCGCTTGCGTCGGATGCACCCGCGCGAGATCGTTCCGCGGCGTTGCGACCTCGTCAGGCGCTTTGGTTGGTCTGCCCTCTTCGGTGATCGATCGGGAATCCTGCAGTCGTCGCGCTTTCCCCGTTCGAAATGCGCCAGGGGTCTTCCGCCCTTTCACCCCGCTGGCGCCTCCAGATCGAGCAAAGGGTGAAGTGATCGTCAGACAGCGATGGGTACGAGACTGTACGTTGGCAACCTCTCCTTCCAGACCACCGAAGACTCGCTCCGCGCCGCGTTCGAAGGCGACGGGCGTCAGGTGACCGAAGTGAAGATCATGCTCGACCGCGACACGGGCCGCTCGCGCGGCTTCGCGTTCGTCGAGATGGCGACCGAGCAAGACGCGCAGAACGCGATTGCTGCAATGAACGGCGCGGACGTCGATGGACGTCCGCTGCGTGTCAATGAAGCCCAGCCTCGCCAGGAAGGCGGTCGCGGTGGCTTCGGCGGTGGCGGTGGTGGCGGCGGCGGTGGCCGCGGCGGCTACGGTGGCGGCGGCGGCGGCGGTCGCGGCGGCTACGGTGGTGGCGGCGGCGGCCGGGGCGGTGGCCGCGGTGGCTACGGCGGCGGTGGTGGTGGCGGCGGCGGCCGTGGTGGCTTCGGCGGCGGCCGGGGCGGCCGGGGCGGTGGTCGCGACGACCACGGCGGCGGCGGCGGCGGCGACGAGTGGTAGTCCGCCGCGCGTTCGCGCGCCTGACCTGACCCGCTCCGCAAGACTGCGCCAGCGTGCCGATCTCGGTCGGCCGCCGATTCTCTTCGGCACGGTCTCCGTGCAACGTGCGCGACCTGCTTCTCGCGGGTCGGCGCCGGGTGGGTCGTTGGCTCCGCTCATGCCTCGAGCACGCACGCGCGCGCCGATCCGTCGGGGGTCGTGCGCGGTGGCTCCGTGTCCCCGCATCCGCGGCGTCACTCCGGCGGCATCACGCCAGCGCCGGCTTCACTGCATCGGCACGTTGCCGTGGTTCACGAGCAGCGGCATGCCGAGTCCCATTGCGAGCAGGAGGAAGAAGCCGAGGATCACGAAGCCGAGGACGAAGCCGCGCACGACGATGGCCACGTCCTTCGGGTCGATCAGCGGTTGCGAGGATGCGCTCATGGGGCGGACACGATAGCGAGCCGTGCGGCGGACGCGAGCGCGAGGTGGCCGAACTCAGCGCGGCGTGTACCCGAGCATCGCGTCGAGCGTGCGCTGCGCCACGGCGTGGTAGCGTGGACGTGCCCTCTGGTAGATCGCGAGCGCGCGTTCCTTGCCGCCGTTCGTCGCGAGCAATGCCTCGTACAGGGGCTTCAGGAACTTGCGGCGGCCGACGGTCATCAGGAACAGGTCGAGGCGGCGATCGACGGCGCGGTAGTCGGCGCGGACCGCGGTCCCGAGCCACGCGCAGAGGATCTCGCTGTTGCCGCTTCGGGTGAAGGCGAACGCCATGTCCAGGTCCGCGAGACGCTCCTTCGCCGGTGCGCCGAGTCCGGCGAGGAAGCGCAGCCACTGCTGCGTCACCCAGCCCTTCGTCGCCAGCTCCCCGGCCGTTTTGCCCGCGCGCCACGCCGCGAGCTGCGTGTCGACGGCCGCGAACAGGGTGCTGGTCGGGATCGGGGCGTCACCCGGCAGGCCGCTGCCGGAAATCCACTTCGCCACGTCGATCTGCGCCGCCTTCGCCGGGTCCTTGGTGAACAGGTCCCGCTGCAGGAACTGCACGAAGGTCGCGGTGGTGACGCTCGTGAACGCGTGTTCGTCGAACCAGCGCTGCAGGAACGCATCGACCTCGGCGCGGCCGAAGACCTCCTCGAGCCGGCGCAGGAACGCGGCGCCCTTCTGGTACGGCACGTCGGTCATGCCGTCGTCGGGGTTGCGACCCGTGAGGTCGATGTGCAGCACCTGGTCGGCGGCGGGCAGAGTCTTCATCTCGGCCGCGAGGCTCTGCATGCCGAGGCTCACTTCCATCGTCGCCCGGTCCTTGCCGAAGACCTGCTCCATGATGCGCGTCTCGAGATAGACCGTGAACCCTTCGTTGAGCCAGAAGTCGCGCCAGGTCGCGTTCGTGACGAGATTGCCGGACCAGCTGTGCGCGAGTTCGTGTGCGACGAGCGACACGAGCGACTTGTCGCCGGCGAGGATCGTCGGCGTGGCGAAGGTGAGGCACGGGTTCTCCATCCCGCCGAACGGGAAACTCGGCGGCAGGATCAGCAGGTCGTAGCGGCCCCAGCGGTACGGGCCGAAGAGCTGCTCGCAGGCCTGCACCATCTGCTCCATGTCGGCGAGCTCGCTCGCGGCGAGGTCGATCGTCTTCGGCTCCGCCCAGACCGCGCACCGGCCGCTGATGTCGCGCGACACGAGGTTGCCGCACGCGAGCGCGATCAGGTACGGCGGCACGGGCTTCGGCATGGAGAAGGTGAACGCAGACCCGTCGCGGCCGCGTTCGATGGCGCTCATCACCGGCACGAGGCCGGCGGGCGCCACGACGCGCGCGGCCCAGCTGATGCGGATGCCGGGCGAGTCCTGCAACGGGATCCAGCTGCGCGTGAGGATCGCCTGCCCTTGCGTGAACAGGAACGGCTTCGTGCCGCCGTTCGTCTGCTCCGGGGACAGCCACTGGATCGCGTCGCCTTCGTCGGTCGTCGTGTAGTCGATCACGACTTTCGCCGTGTCGGGACGCAGGGCGATCGACAGCGCCATGCCGAGGTTCTCGTCGGGCGGGCCGAACGTTGCGGTGAGCGGGCGACCCGCCTGGTCGGTGACCGAGCCGAGCGTGAGCGCCTTCCAGTCGACGATGAACGGCGCCGACGGATCGAGGCGTTCGATCGTGTGGGTCGCGCGGCCGTGCACCGATCCACCGCCTGCCTCGTGCATCGCGATCGTCAGGTCGAGATCGAGGTGCTGCGTCCGGACGCGGTCCGGCTGCGCGTGGCTGTGGGGGTCGAGGGGCGGAGCGGAAGAGGTCGTGGTCATCGGGCTCTTGGTGGCGCAGGCCGCGAACGCGAGCAACGGCAGCAGGTGGCGCATGCCGCGCGTTGTAGCCAGGCGCGCAACGGAGAGCCATGCGCGACAGGCGACGTCGCGCACCGCGGCGGCTCACTGCACCGCGGAGAAACGCACGCGGCCGGGCGCGCCGGGATCCGCGCCAGTCACCTGGAAGCCGACCGCGGCGTTGCCGGTCTGGAACGTGCCTCCGTACGTCGACGCCAGGCCGCCGGTTCCGCCACGTGATCCTGGTGACGACCGACGGCATGCGGTGGCAGGAAGTGCGCCGACAACGCGATGCTGAACAAGGAGCAGGGCGTCGTCGTCGATCCGCAGGCGCTACGGAAGCGCTCCTGGCGCGCCGCTGGTGCGCGGCCCCAGCCGACGGCAGCGCCGCCGCTTCCCGGCGCGCTGCGTTGACGCGCGCCCTTGCCGCGGCTCCGTTCGATCGCGACAATCCTCGCCCCCATGTCACAGACCGCGCCCCCGATCCAGCTCACCCTCCCCGACGGCTCCGTTCGCGAATACGCGGCGGGCACGACGGGCCTGCAGGTCGCGGAGTCGATCGGCAAGGGTCTCGCGAAGGCGGCGGTCGGCATCGAACTCGACGGCGAGGTGAGGAGCCTGCAGCTGCCGATCGCGCGGTCCGCGAAGATGAAGATCTGGACGCGCGACAGCAAGGAAGGCCTGGAGGTGCTCCGTCACTCCGCGGCCCACGTCCTGGCCGACGCCGTGAAGCGCATCCGGCCGAAGGCGAAGCTGTGGAAGGGGCCGCCGGTCGACGACCCGCGCTACGGCTTCTACTACGACATCGACTTCGGCGACGAGCCGATCACGCACGACGACCTGCCCAAGCTCGAAGCGCTGATGCACGAGATCGTGCAGAAGGACGTGCCGTTCGTCCTGGAGTCGCTGCCGCGCGACGAGGCCCGTGCGCTGATGGTGAAGGAGGGCGAGGACTACAAGGTCGCGACGATCGACAAGATCCCGGCGAACGAGCCGATCACGTTCTATCGCTCGGGTCAGTTCGTCGACATGTGCCGCGGTCCGCACGTGCCGTCGACCGGCAAGATCGGGCAGGGCATTGCGGTGCTGGCGCTCGCCGGCGCGTACTTCGGCAACGACGCGGACAACAAGATGCTGACGCGCATCTACGGCCACGCGTTCGCGGACAAGAAGGCGATGGACACGCATCGCCACAACCTCGAGGAGGCGCAGAAGCGCGACCACCGTCGGCTCGGCGTCGACCTCGATCTGTTCTCGACGATGGGCGACCTCGGCGCCGGCCTCATCCTCTGGCATCCGAAGGGCGGCTTCGTACGCCACAAGATGGAGGAGTTCTGGCGCCAGGAGCACCTGCGCGGCGGCTACGACATCGTCTACTCGCCGCACATCGCGAAGGCCGACCTGTGGCAGACCTCGGGCCACCTCGACTTCTACAAGGACTCGATGTACTCGGGCATCGACATCGACGGCGCCGAGTACCGGCTGAAGCCGATGAACTGCCCGTTCCACGTGCAGATCTTCAAGCAGAAGCGTCGCAGCTACCGCGAGCTGCCGTTCCGCTGGGCGGAACTCGGCACCGTCTACCGCTACGAGAACCAGGGTTCGCTGCACGGTCTCCTGCGAGTGCGCGGCTTCACGCAGGACGACGCGCACCTGTTCCTGCGCGAGGACCAGGTCGAGCTCGAGATCGAACGCTGCCTCCGGTTCGTGATCTCGATGCTGCGCGCGTTCGGTTTCCACGAGTACGCGATGAACCTCAGCACGCGGCCGCAGAAGAGCGTTGGCAGCGACGCGAGCTGGGAGAAGGCGACTGCGGCGCTCGAGGCGGCGCTGAAGTCGGTCGGTCTGCCGTACCAGGTCGACGCCGGCGGCGGCGCGTTCTACGGCCCGAAGATCGACGTCAAGATCAAGGACACGCTCGGTCGCACCTGGCAGTGCAGCACGATCCAGTGCGACTTCAACCTGCCCGAACGGTTCGACATGAGCTACATCGACGCGTCGGGCGCCAAGGCGCGGCCGGTGATGGTGCACCGGGCCCTGCTGGGTTCGCTCGAACGCTTCTTCGGCGTGCTCGTCGAACACCACGGCGGCGCGTTTCCCGTCTGGCTCGCACCGGTGCAGGCGGTGCTGCTCGCGGTGGGTGAGCGCCACGCCGAAGCCGTCACGGCCCTGTCGCGCGACCTGAAGGCGAAGGACCTCCGCGTCGACGCGGACGACAGCAGCGAGAAGATCGGCCAGAAGATCAGGGCCCATCTCTTCCAGGAGAAGGTGCCCTACGTCGCGGTCGTCGGCGATCAGGAGCTGGCGAACGGAACCGTCACGGTGCGCTCACGCGTCGACGGCGATCTCGGGGCGATGCCGGTTGCCGAGTTCGCGGCGCTGCTGCAGAAGAAGGTCGCGGAGAAGAGCTGATCGCGAGCGACGCGAGGTCAGCGGCGCTGGCCGGGCTCGTTCGGGTCGTGGATGCACAGGATCGCGCCGTTGCGCTGGCCCCAGCTGCCGGCCGAGAACTCGACTCGGCCGATGCCCTTCCAGTAGTAGACGATCCGCATCGTGTCGCGGCCGCCGTAGTTGAACGGGTTGTAGGCCTTGCCGGTCACGTGGGTGTCGGTCGACGACTGCGGGCCGAGGATCTCCGTCACCTGCGACTCGGACATGCCGAGTTCGACCTTCATCAAGGGCGAGTCCGGGGGCACGTTTTCGTGCATGCGCCGCTTCGCCTCGGCCTCCTGTTCGGCGCGTTTGGCTTCCTTCGCGGCGCGCTTCTCCTCGGCGGAGCGACACGAGACCATGAGGGACAGGAACAGGACGGGGAGCAGCCGGAGGAAGTTCTTCATCGCGGGTCGTCGCGGCGGCCGCATCGGCCGGTGCCGCGCGCGGCGATCCTAGAGGGGGGCGTGGGTCGGCTTCCACCGCGTTCCCGCTGGTACCTCTCCGCGGTTGCGGTCGCTGCCGCGGGCAAATAGCCTTCCGCGCCGCACGGGAGACCCCCGTGGCGCCCCGTTCCCCAACCAAAGAGGAGCTCGTACCCAGTGTCGTCGAAGTCGAAGAGGATCCATGTCCAGCAGGCCTGATTCGCGGCGTCCGGTCTCCCAAGACCGCGGTCCGCGCATCAACCACCAGATTCGCATCCGCCAGGTCCGCGTCATCGACGAGGAGAACAAGCAGCTCGGCATCATGGAGACTGCCGATGCCTTGGCTCTGGCACTGCACAAGCAACTCGACCTCGTCGAGATCGCCCCGAACCAGCGGCCGCCCGTGTGCCGCATCATGGACTTCGGGAAGTACAAGTACGAGGAGAAGAAGAAGGAGCAGGCGAGCCGACGGAAGCAGCACCAGGTCCAGGTGAAGGAACTGCGTGTGCGACCCGCGACCGGCGATCACGACCTGCAGGTGAAGATCAAACAGGCGCGGCAGTTCTTCGCCGACGGCGACAAGGTGCTCGTCTGCTGCCTGTTCCGCGGCCGCCAGATGGCGCACAAGGAAGTCGGCGAGCAGGTCGTCAACGAAGTCGTGAAGCTGCTCTCGGACGTCGCGAAGGTCGAGTCCGGCATCCGCATGGAAGGCAAGCGGATGGTCCTCCTCTTGACGAAGAAGTAGGAGCGGGCGAAGCGCCTTCCAGGCGACGGCGCAGAACGCGCCGCGCCTGAAGGCGAGCATCCGTGGATCTGGCGGTGCACGCGACGGCGCGCCGCGCCGCGCCTGAAGGCGAGCATCCGTGGATCTGGCGGTTCACGCGACGGCGCGCAGCCGCGCCGCGCGTTTGGGCGAGCATCCGCGGATCCGGGCGGTGCACGCGACGGCGCGCAGCCGCGCCGCGCGTGGAGGCGAGCCCATGCGCACGGTCGCATGCGCGGCGGATTCCGGAAACCGCGGTCTGCACCGGCGACTCGGGCGCTCGTCGGCGCGCGCGGTTCGGTATCGTGTCGCGCTCCACGCATGCAACGCCCCGAGTTCGAAGAAGTGTTCGGCGTGAACGCCGCCTACGCCGAGAAGGTGTACGGCGACTACCTCGCGTCTCCCGACTCGGTGCCGGCCGAGTGGCGTCAGTGGTTCGAGTCGGTGCTGCCGCCCGAGCAGCGTGTGACGCGCGCCGCGGTGTCCGCGCGACCCGCGCCTGCCGCGTCGTCCTCGCCGTCCGATGCCGGGTCCACGGGTCTGCACCCACTCACGGGCGTTGCCGGGCGCATCGTCAAGAACATGACGGAGAGCCTCGGCGTGCCGACCGCGACATCGGTGCGCGAGGTTCCGGTGAAGGTCCTCGAGGAGAACCGCCACGCGATCAACCGGCACCAGCAGGGCCTGCACCTGCCGAAGGTGTCGTTCACGCACCTGATCGCGTTCGCGATGCTGCAGGCGATGAAGCGGGTGCCCGCGATGGCCGGCGCGTTCGTCGAGCAGGACGGCAAGCCGTTCCGCCGCGCCGACGCCGTCTGGAACCTCGGCATCGCGATCGACCTCCCGGGCAAGGACGGGCGCCGCAACCTCGTCGTGCCGAACGTGAAGGACGCGGGTTCGCTCGACTTCGCCGGCTTCCTCGCTGCGTACGGCAAGAAGGTCGAGCAGGCGCGCGCTGGCACTCTCGGTCCCGACGACTTCGCCGGCACGACGTGCACGCTGACGAACCCGGGCACGATCGGCACGCAGAGTTCGTTGCCGCGGCTGATGAGCGGGCAGGCTTTCATCCTCGCGACGGGCGCGATCGCGCCGCCGTCCGCCTTCCAGGGTGCGGCGCCCGAGACGTTGACCGAACTCGGCGTGTCTCGCGTGATGACGCTCACGTCGACATACGACCACCGCGTGATCCAGGGCGCCGAGTCGGGGCTGTTCCTCGACTGGATGCACCGCCTGCTGCTCGGCGAAGAGCGCTTCTACGAGAGCGTCTTCCGCTCGCTCAAGGTGCCCTACCGCCCGGTGCAGAACAGCGTCGACCGGCGGCCGCCGCTCGGCAGCAGCCTGCGCGAAGCGGAGAACCTCGAACGCGCGGCGGGCCTGATGACGTACATCCGCAGCTACCGCGTGCGCGGCCACGTGCTGGCAGACCTCGACCCGCTGTCGTTCGAGCCGAAGGACTGGCCCGAACTCGACATGTCGACGTACGGGCTCACGATCTGGGACAAGGAGCGCACGTTCTTCGCCGACGGGGTCCTGAAGAAGCCGTTCGCGACGTTGCGCGAGATCCAGGAGGTGCTGCACCTCACGTACTGCCGTCATGTCGGCGCGGAGTTCATGCACATCGCCGACCTCGAGCAGCGCAACTGGCTGCGCGAGCGCATGGAGGGGAACCGCAACGAAGAGCCGCTGGGTGCGGACGTGCAGCTGCGCATCCTCGACCAGCTCGTCGAAGCCGAGGCGTTCGAGCAGTTCCTGCACACACGCTTCGTCGGTCACAAGCGCTTCTCGCTCGAGGGCGGCGACTCGTTGGTCCCTGTTCTCCACGCGCTGCTCGACCGCGCCGCGGAACACGGCGCGCAGCGCGTCGTGCTCGGGATGGCGCACCGCGGTCGCCTGAACGTGCTCGCGCACGTGCTCGGCAAACCGCTCGTGAAGATCTTCGGCGAGTTCGAGGGCTGGCTCGATCCGTCGACGACGCAGGGTTCGGGAGACGTGAAGTACCACCTCGGTGCGTCCGCCGAGTACCGCACGTCGAACGGCGCCTCGATCGCACTCGAACTCGCGTGCAACCCGAGCCACCTCGAAGCGGTCGATCCGGTGGTGGAGGGAATGGCACGCGCGAGGCAGGACCGGCTGCCGCGCGGCGAGGGGCAGGAGCCGTGGGCGCAGGTGGTGCCGGTGCTCGTGCACGGCGACGCCGCGTTCGCCGGCCAGGGCGTCGTGCACGAGACGCTGCAGATGTCGCAGCTCCACGGCTATCGCACCGGCGGCACCGTGCACGTCGTCGTCAACAACCAGATCGGCTACACGACTCAGCCGCACGACTCGCGCAGCACCCCGTTCTGCACGGATCTCGCGAAGGGCATCCAGGCGCCGGTCTTCCACGTGAACGGCGACGACCCGCTCGCCGCGGTGCGGATGATCCGCCTCGGGATGGACTATCGCGCGCGGTTCCATGCGGACGTCGTGCTCGACGTCGTCTGCTACCGCCGCCACGGGCACAACGAAGGCGACGAGCCGAGCTACACGCAGCCGCTGCTCTATCGCCGGATCGAGGCGCATCCGACGGTGCGCACGATCTACCAGGGCTACCTCATCCGCGCCGGCGTGCTGCGACCTGAGCAGATCGCTGAGTACGACGCCGAAGTGCAGCGCCGTCTCAAGGAGTCGCTCGACGCGGTGCGCGGCGCCGAGCCCGGGCCGGTCGTCGTGCCCCCAGAGCCGAAGGAGAACGAATGGTCGCCCTCGGTGGACCCGGTCCCGCTGCCGCAGCTGCGGGCGTGGAGCGATGCGCTGCTCGCTTGGCCTGCGGACTTCCATGCGCATCCGAAGGTGAAGACGGTGCTCGGTCGTCGCGCGGAGATGGCGGCCGGGCGCCAGCCGGTCGACTTCGCGACCGCGGAGACGCTCGCGTTCGCGAGCCTGCTCGCCGCCGGCATCCCCGTGCGGCTCGCCGGGCAGGACAGCGGTCGGGGCACCTTCAGCCAGCGGCACGCCGCGCTGTACGACGCCGAGAACGGGCGCCGCTTCGTGCCGCTGAACCACTTCGCGCCGGGGCAGGCGCCGTTCGTCGTCGTCGACTCGCTGCTGAGCGAAGAAGCCGCGCTCGGCTTCGAGTACGGCTACAGCGTCGTCGGCAAGGACGGGCTCACGCTGTGGGAGGCGCAGTTCGGCGACTTCGTCAACGGCGCGCAGATCCAGATCGACCAGTTCCTCGCGGCCGGCGAGGCGAAGTGGCGCCAGGCGAGCGGCCTCGTGCTGCTCCTGCCGCACGGCTACGACGGGCAGGGACCGGAGCACAGCTCCGCGCGGCTCGAGCGCTTCCTGCAGCTCTGCGCGGAGAGCAATCTGCGCGTCGCCAACCCGTCGAACTCCGCGAGCTGGTTCCATCTGCTCCGCGCGCATGCGCACGACGCGAACCGGAAGCCGCTCGTCGTGATGACGCCGAAGAGCCTCCTGCGCCAGAAGGAAGCCGGCGCTGCGATCGGCGAGCTCGCGACCGGCGCGTTCGCCGCGGTGCTCGACGACACGACGATCGACGCGGCCGGCGCGAATGCCGTCGAACGCGTCGTCTGCTGCTCCGGCAAGGTCTTCCACGAACTCGTCGACGCGCGCGGCGCGGACCGGACGGTCGCGCTCGTTCGCCTGGAACTGCTGTATCCCTGGCCGGCCTCGTCCATGGCCGCTCTGCGGCGCCGGTACCCGCGGGCCCGGTTCGTGTGGTGCCAGGAGGAGCCCGCGAACATGGGGGCGTGGACCTTCGTCCGCGACCGATTCGACTGGCATGCCCGATCGACCCGACGCGCGTCGGCGAGTCCGGCGTCCGGTTCGCTGCAGATGCACAAAGCGGAGCAGGCCGCTCTGCTCGCCGCCGCGTTGCGTGCTTGAGCCGGGGTCGGGCTCGCGACGCGCGGCGCCGGCCGCCATGATCGCGGCATGAACGCCGGCCTGTCGATCGTGGTCACCCTGTCGTTGTCCCTGGTCAGCGGCATCGCCGTGTGGGGCCCCGTCGACGCCGAGAAGGCCGACGCGAAGGCCGGGGCGCGCGTCGCGTTGCCTCGGCCCGCGGTGCGTGCGGCGCTCGACACGTTGCACGCCCTCGTCGGCTCCTTCGACGCCGCGCAGCGTCGTGTGGCGACGGTCGGAGCGACGGCGAGTTCGGCCGTCATGCTGCGCGCGGCGGTGCGTCCGGCGCAGCTCGGCGCGCAGCGCGGACTCGCGTGGTCGCAGATGACGGAACCACAGCGCGCTCTGGCGGCGTGGCTGCTCCATCGCTGCGCCGAGTCGAGCGGCGTGTCGGTGCCGACCCTCTCTGACGCGGTTCTCTCCGAACTCTCGTTCGCGAGCGCCGGTGACGTTGCCGGGACCGCGACGGCGTACTTCCGACTGCACGCGGACACGTTCGTGGTCGAGGTGCTCCGCGCCGAAGGCGAAGCGGCGCAGTTCGTGTGGCACGACGTCGGTGCCGAGGGCGGCGGGCGGTGGCTCGGCGAGGAGCTGGCGGCGCAGGGCCGCTGATCGTCGCGATCAGCCGGTGACGCGGCGAACGAACGCGGCGGCGCTGTCGATCGCGCGCGCGAAGTGCTGCTCCGCGGTGAAGCCGCTCTTCTTGCGCGGCGCGAGCGAGTGATCGCCGTCGTCGAACCACGCGACCTCGATCGACGGGGACAGCGCGTAGCCGGCGACGTCTTCGCGCGTACCGAATGGATCGCGTTCGCCCTGCAGGATCAGCGTCGGCGTGCGCAGCGCGGCGAGGTGGGCGGTGCGCAGGCGCTGCGGCTCCTTCGGCGGATGGAACGGATAGCCGAACACGACGACACCGGCCGCGCCGAGGTCGTCGGCGACCGTGGTCGCGACGCGGCCGCCCATCGACTTGCCTGCGAGCACGAACGGCGGCGGCGCGTTCGCCGCGACGACGTCCCGCATCGTCGCCTGGAGGACCGGCATCGGATCCGGTGCACCGCGTCGGCCGGTGCGCGCCGCGTTCTGGTAGGGGAATTCGAAGCGCACGACGCGAAGCCCTCGGGCCGCGAGGCCGGAAGCGGCCTCGGCGAGGAACGGATGCTCCATGCCAGCGCCGGCGCCGTGGGCGAGCACCACGGTCACGCGCGCGTCACGATCGCCATCGACCAGCACCGGTTCGTCCATGCGGGCTGGAGATCGTGCCGGACCTGTTGCCGGGAACGAATGACGAGGGCGCGGTAGCAGCGAAGAAAAAGTTCGCTGCACCCCCTGGGCGATTCCGCGGCGTTCGTGAATCCTGTCGGGCCCGCCATCACCCCTCGGTGGCGGTTCCTTTCCCGGAGACCCCGATGCGCATCCCGACTCTCCTCGTTCCCCTCCCGTTGCTCGCGGCCCTCGCGCCTGCACAGCACAACATCCTCTTCGTGGGCGGCACCACCGATCGCAGCACGCTCGCGCTCGACGCCGCGGAAGTCGATCTGATGCGAACGGACGAGATCTACGAGATCACGCCTGTTCCCGGCGTGCTCGCTCCCGCGCGACCGTTCCTGCCGATCAGTTTCGCGTACCACCTCGTCGGCGATCTCGACGGCGATGCCGTGTACGTCGAGGACGACGTCGAAG
The DNA here is from genome assembly GCA_016794565.1 of Planctomycetota bacterium. GTDB lineage: Bacteria > Planctomycetota > UBA1135 > UBA1135 > UBA2386 > JAEUHQ01. Next base: position 42,038 of record JAEUHQ010000124.1, read on the forward strand.
GACCGGCCGACACGATCGACGCCATTCTCGTGAAGGCCGGCACGGTCGGGTCGGTCACGCCGCGCGACGTGTTCTGGAGCGTCGCGTCGACGTCGACCGCCGACATCCCCGGGCTCCGCGTCTCGGACGTGGTGCGCTACTCGGGTCAGGGCACGCTCGAGTTCTTCCTGACGCAGGTGCAGCTCAACACCGCGTGCGGCTACGCGTCGACGTCGAACACGGTCAACCTCGACGCGATCGCGCAGTCCGCGGCCGGTGACATCTTCTTCTCGCAGGCGGGAGTGAACACGATCAACGGCATCGCGACGGACGACGGGGACATCCTCGTGATCCCGGCGAGCGCCATCACGTACGACGCGAACGGCAACGTGAGCGCGATCGCCGCGGCTTCCGCGGTCCGGATCGCCGCGCAGACGGACGTGATCGCGTGGATCACGGCGAGCGGCCATCGCACCTCGGTCGGCGGCGTCGTCGGCACGAGCCCGAACATCGAGCTGTCGGGACTCGAGATCGACCCGAACGGTGGCACGTGGGTGTCGCCACTCGACTCGCAGACCTATCCGAACCTGCTCTTCTGCTGGAGCGACTTCCACAACGACGGCGCGATCATCAGCACGGCGGGCGGCGGCACCATCGCCGTCATCAACGGCGTGCCGATGGGCTCGACGGTGGCGACGCTCGGCGACCAGCTCGGCTACCTGCCCGACAGCACGGGCACGTTCGGACCGAACGCGCTGGGACTGATCCCGCAGCAGGAGGCGCAGTTCGTGGTGAAGCACTTCCCGCGCAACCAGCACCCGGCGCCGAGCGCGTCGCAGGTGAACACGATGGTGCAACTGCAGACGAGCGGCGGCACGCCGTTCGGGTTCACGATCCTGTTCTGGTCGATCGAGTCGCACGTCGCGAACGGCACGTTCCTCTCCGTGCCCGCGCCGCCGCCCTTCGGCGGCGACATCGGCGTCAGCGCGCCGATCCTGGTCGGCCTCTACGCCAACGACGGACTCGGCAACGCCCAGTCCGAGATGTTCGTGCTCCAGAACGCCGTGATGACCGGCATCAACCTGGCGAGCCAGGCCCTGGACTTCACCACCCTCAAGCTCTCGCGCCCCGGCGCGATGTCGTTCCTGTGAGGTGAACCGATGAACGCACGAACCCTGTTCCCCTCGAACCGCTTTCCCTCCAAGAGCCGCACTCCCGCCGGAGCATCCCCGATGCGCATCCTCTCGCTGTCCGTCGTCGTCCCGCTGTGCGCCGCGTTGGCGCCGGCGCAGTACACCGTTCTCGTCACTTCGGGCTCGACCGAGGAATCGACGCTCGCGCTCGACCTCCCCGAGATCGATCTGATCCGGAACGACGAGATCTACTCCGTCCTTCCGGTCGTCGGGCAGGCGTACTCGGCCCGCCCCTTCCTGCCGATCAGTCTGCAGGACCACTGGGTGGGCGATCTCGACGCCGACGGCCGCTACGTCGAGGTCTCGGCCGAAGGCCCCATGGGCAGCAGCAACTCGATCGACGAGATCTTCGTGAAGGCGAACACGGTCGGCCCGGTGACGCCGCGCGACGTGTTCTTCAGCATCTCGGCGGCGAGCACCGTGATGGGTCTCTTGCCGTGCGACGTCGTGCGCTATGCGGCGCAGGGCGTGCGCGAGGTGTTCCTCACCGAAGCGCAGATCACCGCCGCGACCGGGGGCACCACGCTGAACCTCGACGCGCTGTGCCAGTCGGCGGCGGGCGACCTGTTCTTCTCGTTCTCGCTCGCGGAGACTCTGTGGTTCGGGAGCGCCGCCGACGGCGACCTGCTGTACATCCCGGCGAGCGCCATCACCTACGACGGCAGCGGCAACGTCACCGCGATCGCGACGAACTCCGCGGTCCGCATCGCGACGGAAGCGAATCTGCTGGCGATGGTGAACGCGAGCGGCTTCAAGCAGGCGACCGGCGCGGCGGTCGGCACGATCTTCAACCTGTCCGGCCTCGAGATCGACCCGAGCGGCGGCACGTGGGTTTCGCCGGTGGACACGCTGAACTACCCGAACCTGCTGTTCGTGTGGCGCGACACGACGAACGACGGCGCGATCATCAGCACGGCGGGCGGCGGCTCCATCGCGGTGATCAACGGCGTCTCGATGGGCTCGACGATCGGTACGCAGGGATCGCAGCTCGGCTGGCAACCGACGTTGTCGGGCACGTCCGGCTCCGGCGGTCTCGCACTGATCCCGGCCCAGGCGCCGCAGTTCTCGCTGCTCAACTACCCGCGCAACCTGCACACGATGGGCGACGGGCAGACGTTCGTGCAACTGCAGGCGAGCGCTGGCACGCCGGGCGGCATCACGATCTTCGTGTGGTCGGTCGAGTCTGCCGTCGCGGGTGGCACGTTCCCGGCGATCGGCCCGATCCCCGGCTTCGGCGGCGAGATCGGCATTTCGTCGATCATCCTCGTCGGTGCGTTCGTCAACGACGCGCTCGGCAACTCGGCAACGCCTTTGATCGTGCTGTCCACGCCGGCGATGAGCGGAGTGAACCTCGCGTCGCAGGCGTTCGACCTCTCCACGTCGTCGTTCTCGACGCCGACGGGCATGAGCTTCCTGTGAGCCGTCGGCCCGCCGGGGACTTCCTCAGCGGGCCGCGCGGTCGCGAACGAGGAACGTGAACGTGCCCTTCGCGACCGTGCGATCGCCCTGCGTGACCACGGTCTCGCAAACGGCGATCGTCGAGCCGATGCGCAACGGCGTCGCGGTGGCCCGCAGCGCGCCGCCGTCCGCGCGCGCGGAGGACAGGAATCGCATCGAACATTCGATCCCGGTCATGCCGCGTGCCGGCGGCAGGTCGGGCCAGACGAGCCATACGGCGGCGGTGTCGGCGAGCGCGGTGAGGATGCCGCCTTGCAAGACACCTTCCTCCTGCAGGAACTCGGGGCGCACGGGCAGCTCGAGCTCGACCCGCTGGGCGCTTCGCGCGACGAGGCGGAAGGCGAAGAGCCGATTGCACGGGGTCGCTGCGAAGCGGTCGTTCTCCAGCACGAGCGCACGCTAACACCGGGCCGTACGGGGCGTCCAGCCGGGCCGTGGCTGCGCGCGAACGGTGGCTGCCAGCGGCGGGACGCTCGCGCTCTCGCGCGGCCAGGGCGCTCGCATGGTCGGCGGTGTCACGGTCGTGGCGCGCCGTTCGAAGGGCGTGGACCGTCCGGCGACGCTGTGAGCGGACCACCGGCGAGCCGCTGCTGCACGACGAGGTGCTCCTGCACGACCTCGCCGCGGAGCAGATGGCGCTGCACGATCTGCTCGAGCGCCGCCGGGTCGCAGCCGCGGTACCACGTTCCCTCGGGGTAGACGACCGCGATCGGTCCGTCGCTGCAGAGGCGGAGGCAGTTCGCCCGCGTGCGCTGCACGCCGCCCGCTTCGGACAGGCCGAGTTCCTTCAGGCGCTTCTTCAGGAACTCCCACGCCGCGAGGCCCTGCGCCGCGTCGCAGCACTTCGGCTTCACCTGGTCGCAGCAGAGGAAGATGTGGCGGCGGGTCGCGGGGATGCCGAGCTTCTGCGCGACGTCGCGGATTGTCGGTGCCGGTTGGTCCGTCATGCTCGCACGATCGCGCATCGACCAGGGTCGCGCCAGGGTCGCTGACACGGAAGCCGGGCGGAGTCGATCGGAGCGGGGACGACCTGGTGCTTGCCGGTGCCGTCGGGGTCACCGCCGCGTGAGTGCCGCGACGCCTCGCGCTGGTCGTCGTGGTCGTCGTCGTGATGGCCGCGGCTGCGAACGCGCTGCTCGTCGCCGCGCTCGGTTCGCGGTTCGTGCGGGCGATGCTGCGTGGGCTGGACGGCGCGATGGCGGACGCGATCGGCCGTACCTCGTGCCGGCGCCCGCGCACCGAGGGGATGCTCGAGGCCGGTGCTTGTCCGCGGCGGCGCGGCGCGGTTCGCTTGGCGCATGACGAGCCAGCCGTTCGGCGGTGTGCTGCCCGCGATCACGACGCCGTTCACCGACGCCGATGTCGTCGACCACGAGTTCCTCGCGCGCCACGCGCAGTGGCAACTCGACCAGGGTTGCGCCGGCATCATCCCGCTGGGGTCGCTCGGTGAGGGCGCGACGCTCGACGTCGACGAGAAGGTGGCGGTCGTGAAGACGCTCGTCGCCGCGGCACGCGGCAAGCCGGTGCTGCCGGGCATCGCGGCGCCCGGCACGCGCGCCGCGGTCGATCTGGCCCTGGCCGCCGAACGCGCGGGTGCGCGCGGGTTCATGGTGCTGCCGCCCTACGTGCACAAAGGTCCGTTGCGCGAAGCGGTCGCGCACGTGTCGGCGGTGCTCGGCGCCACGAGCCTGCCGTGCATGCTCTACAACAACCCGCCGGCCTACGGCGTCGACTTCGCGCCGGCGTGCATCGCCGAACTCGCCGCCGCGCACGACAACCTCGTCGCAGTGAAGGAATCGAGCGGCGACGCGCGGCGGGTCACGGCGGTGCGGGCGCTGCTCGGGGAGCGTCTCGCGATGCTCGTCGGCATGGACGACATGGTCGTGGAGGGCGTGGCGGCCGGCGCGAGCGGCTGGGTCGCCGGCCTCGTGAACGCGTTCCCCCGCGAATCGGTGCGCCTGTTCGACCTCGCGCGGGCCGGGCGCCGCGAGGAGGCCCTTGCCCTCTACCGGTGGTTCCTGCCGCTGCTGCGCCTCGACACGGTTCCCGAGTTCGTGCAGTTGATCAAGCTCGTGCAGGCGAAGGTCGGATGCGGTGCCGAGCGGGTGCGGCTGCCACGCACGCCAGTCCAGGGCGCCCTGCGCGTCGAAGCGCTCGCGACGATCGAGCGCGCGCTGCGCCAGCGGCCGGAGGATGTGTCGTGAGTGCTCGAGGTGAACACTGGATCGCGGGACACGCGGAGCACGCAGGCGGCGTCGCGTTCCGTGCGTACGACCCGATGACGGGAGCGCCCTTCGGCCCGGAGTTCCGGGAGGCGACGAGCGACCAGGTCGAACGTGCCTGTGTGGCGGCCGCGGCCGAAGCGCGGCAGTTCGCCCGTGTGGAGCCCGCGGCCCGCGGGGCCCTGCTGCGCGCGATCGCGGCCGGCCTCGACGGCCTCGGCGACGTGCTCGTGCAGTGCGCCGTCGCGGAGACGGCGCTGCCGGCCGCGCGCATCGCGGCGGAGCGGGCCCGCACCGCGCTGCAGCTCACGCAGTTCGCAGCACTGGTGGAAGAGGGCTCGTGGGTCGAAGCGAGCATCGACCACGGCGACGCGGCGCGAGCGCCGCAGCCGAAGCCGGACCTGCGCCGCATGCTGGTGCCGATCGGCCCGGTCGCGGTGTTCGGCGCTTCCAACTTCCCGCTCGCGTACTCGGTGGCCGGTGGCGACACGGCGTCGGCGCTCGCCGCCGGATGTCCCGTGGTGGTGAAGGGGCATCCGGCGCACCCTGGCACGAGCGAACTCGTCGCGCGGGTGATCGTGAAGGCCCTTCGCGCTGCGCGCCTGCCCGACGGCACGTTCTCGCTGCTGCACGGCCGGTCGCACCAAGTGTCCTCGGCGCTGCTTCGGCAACCGGCGATCGCGGCGGTCGGGTTCACGGGTTCGTTCGCGGGCGGTCGCGCGCTGTTCGACCTGGCGGCGGCGCGGCCGGCGCCGATCCCCGTCTTCGCGGAGATGGGCAGCATGAACCCGGTGTTCGTGCTGCCGAACGCGCTCGCGCGACGCGGCCCGGAGATCGCGCACCGGCTCGCGGTGTCCGCGTTGCTCGCGAGCGGGCAGTTCTGCACGAGCCCTGGCATGGTGGTGTGGACGAAGGGTGCTGGTGCCGACGCGTTCGCCGAGGCTCTGCGTGCCGCGATCGCCGCGGGCATCGGGGCGCCGGTTGTGCATCCCTCGATCCACACCGGCTACGAGCGGGCGCTGGCGGAGGTGAAGGCGCTGCCGGTGGCCGAGACGGCGAGAGGTTCGGCCGGCGCGGGGGCGCTCGGCGTCCGCCCGACGCTCCTCGAAGCGAGCGCTGCGGTCGTCGCCTCCCGACCGCGGTTGCGGAGCGAGATCTACGGGCCGGCGGTGCTCGGCGTCGACTGCGCAGACGCCGCGGAGATGACGGCGGTCGCGCAGTCCCTGCACGGGCACCTGACGGCGACCGTGCACGGCGACGGCGACGACCTCGAACAGCACGGCGCGCTGCTCGAGATCCTTCGCGAGAAGGTGGGCCGCCTGATCGCCAACGGAGTGCCGACGGGCGTCGAGGTGTGCACGTCGATGGTGCATGGCGGTCCGTGGCCAGCGTCCACAGATGCCCGCTTCCAGGCCGTCGGCGTGACTTCGATCCGGCGCTGGGCGCGACCCGTGTGCTGGCAGGACTGGCCGCAGGACTTGTTGCCCGCCGAACTGCGCGACGACAACCCGCGCGGCGTGCGGCGGGTCGTCGACGGCGTTCCCCGGTGACCGAACCGAGCACGGGGCGTGGTTCGCCCGTGTCGTTGTCCCGCCCGACTCGCGGGAGAAGGTGACCGGCGTCTGCTGCGTCCGGAGCAGCCGCTGGCCCGGTCGGCCCGCGAGGCGGAAGCGGTCTGCGGCGTGGTTCGCCCGCGTCGTTGTGCCGCCCGACTCGCGGGAGAAGGTGACCGGCGTCTGCTCCGTCAGGAGCAGCCGCTGGCCCGGTCGGCCCGCGAGGCGGAAGCGGTCTGTGGCGTGGTTCGCCCGTGTCGTTGCCCCGCCCGCCTCGCGGGAGAAGGTGGCCCGCGTCTGCTCCGTCAGGAGCAGCCGCTGGTCGCACCGCACGACACGCACTTCAGGCACGTGCCGTTGCGAACCAGCGTGAACGCGCCGCAGCCGCCGCACGGGTCGCCCTCGTAGCCCTTCAAACGGGCCTCGGCGACCTTGAGGCGCGTCTGCCGCGTCTCCATCGACACGGTCACGGTCGACTGTTCGGCGCGCAGCAGCACGGCGTTCTTGTTCGCCGCCATCGGCGCCGACGAGAGCATGCTGCCGCCGGCACTGCCCGCTGCACCGCCGTTCGGCGCGTCGTGGCCGCGCAGGATGCCGCGACTGTGCGGGTGGAGGTGCGCGTTGTCGTGCGGTGTCGTGGGTGGCTCGTCACCTTCGTACACCGTTTCGGAGACGATCTCCTCGTCGGTGTACTCCGCGTCGTTGGCGCCCATCGTCGTGTTGCGCAGGTCCTCGCTGTGGACCTGCGCCAGCTCTTCGCGACCGAGGTAGCTGATCGCGAGCTCGCGGAACACGTAGTCGATCACCGACGTGACCATCTTGATCTGGTCGTGGCCCTGCACGATGCCGTTCGGCTCGAAGCGCGTGAACACGAACGCATCGGCGAACTCGTCGAGCGGCACGCCGTGCTGCAGGCCGAGCGACACCGCGATCGCGAAGCAGTTCATCAGGCTGCGGAACGCGGCGCCTTCCTTGTGCATGTCGAGAAAGATCTCGCCGAGCGAACCATCCTCGTATTCGCCCGTGCGCAGGTAGATCTTGTGGCCGCCGACGACCGCCTTCTGCGTGTAGCCGGCGCGCCGGTTCGGCAGACGGCGGCGCTTTGCGATGTAGCGGTGCACGATGCGCTCGGTGATGCGCGCGGCCATCGCGGCGACTTCCGGGGTCGCGGGCGATGCGGCGACCTCGGTCGCATCGTCGTCGACCGTCGACGACAGCGGCTGGCTCAGCTTGCTGCCGTCGCGGTAGAGCGCGACCGCCTTCAGCATCGTCTTCCAGCCGAGGCGGTAGGCCTCCTTCACGTCGTCGATCGACGCGTCGTTCGGCATGTTGATCGTCTTGCTGATCGCACCGCTGATGAACGGCTGCACCGCGGCCATCATGTGGATGTGCGCCGCGTACGGGATGTAGCGCTGGCCCTTGCGTCCGCAGCGGTTCGCGCAGTCGAAGACCGGCAGGTGCGCCTCGCGCAGGTGCGGTGCGCCTTCGACCGTCATCGTGCCGCAGACGTAGTCGTTCGCGGCCTGGACGTCGCCGCGTGAGAAGCCGAGGTGCTTCAGCAGGTCGAAGTTCCAGTCTTCGAGCTGCGCGTCGGACACGCCGAGCTTGCTCTTCAGGAAATCCGCGCCGAGCAGGTTCTTGTTGAACGCGAAGCTGATGTCGAACGCGCTCTCGAGCGCCTTCTCGACGCGCTGCAGGGCCGCGTCGTCGAAGCCGCGGGCTGCGAGTGTCTCGTGGTTGATCGCCGGCGCGCCGGCGAGCGTCTTCCGGCCGACGACGTAGGCGAGGATCTCGTCGACCTGGTTCGGGGCGTAGCCGAGCTTCTTCAGCGCCGGCGCGATGCTCTGGTTGGCGATCTTGAAGTAGCCGCCGCCGGCGAGCTTCTTGAACTTGACGAGCGCGAAGTCCGGCTCGACGCCGGTCGTGTCGCAGTCCATCAGGAGGCCGATCGTGCCGGTCGGCGCGATGCACGTGACCTGCGCGTTGCGGAAGCCGTGCTTCTCGCCGAGCTGCAGCGCGCGGTCCCAGCATTCGCGCGACGCTTCGAGCAGGTCGCTCGGGCAGGTCTGGGCGTCGATGCCGACCGGTGTGACGGAGAGGCCGTCGTATTCCGAGGCCATCGCATTGTACGCGGCGCGGCGGTGGTTGCGGATCACACGCAGCATCGCTTCGCGGTTGCGGTCGTAGGCGGGGAACGCGCCCAGCTCCTTCGCCATTTCGGCGGAGGCGGCGTACGACTCTCCGCAGAGCACGGCCGAGAGGGCGCCCGCGATCGCATAGGCCTTCGGCGACGCGTACGGGATGCCGAGCCGCATCAGCACGGTGCCGAGGTTTGCGTAGCCGAGACCGAGCGTGCGGTACTCGTAGCTCTTCTGCGCGATCGACTGGCTCGGGAAGCTCGCCATCAGCACGCTGATCTCGAGCACGATCGTCCAGAGCCGCGTCGCGTGCTTGTAGCCGTCGATGTCGAACGACCCGTCCTCGCGCAGGAACTTCGTGAGGTTGATCGACGCGAGGTTGCACGCCGTGTCGTCGAGGAACATGTACTCCGAGCACGGATTGCTCGCGTTGATGCGGCCGTCCGTCGGGCACGTGTGCCACTCGTTGATGGTCGTGTCGTACTGCACGCCCGGATCGGCGCATGCCCAGGCCGCGTACGCCACCTTGTCCCAGAGGGCGCGGGCATCGACTTCCTTGGCGACGCCGCGATCGGTGCGCCGGATGAGGCGCCATGTCGAACCCTCGTCGACGGCGCGGAAGAACTCGTTCGGCACGCGCACCGAGTTGTTCGAGTTCTGGCCCGAGACCGTCGCGTAGGCCTCGCCGTCCCAGTCCGTCGTGTACTCGGGGACTTCGACAGCGCGCAGGCCCTGACCGCCGAGCTGGATCGCCCGCTGCAGGTAGCTCTCGGGAACGCACGCGGTGCGCGCTTCGACGAGGGCCCTGTGCAGGCGTTCGTTCTGGCGGGGTACGACGTTGACGGTCGACGAGCCGTCGTCTCCGGGCACATGGCAGCCGTTCACGACGGCGTTCAGGTGCTTCTTGATCAGCTTGCTGCCCGTGACGAGTGCGGCGACCTTCTGCTCTTCGTTCACCTTCCACGAGACGAACGTCTCGATGTCGGGGTGGTCGAGGTCGAGGCAGACCATCTTGGCCGCGCGGCGCGTGGTGCCGCCCGACTTGATGGCGCCGGCAGCGCGGTCGCCGATGCGCAGGAAGCTCATGAGACCCGAGCTCTTGCCGCCGCCGGAGAGCGGCTCGTTCTCGCCGCGCAGTTGCGAGAAGTTGCTCCCGGTGCCGGAGCCGTACTTGAACAAGCGCGCCTCGCGCGTCCACAGATCCATGATGCCGCCCTCGTTGACGAGGTCGTCCGTCACGGCCTGGATGAAGCACGCGTGCGGCTGCGGCCGTTCGTACGCGTTCTTGCTCTTGTGCACCTTCCCGGCGCCCTTGCCGCCGTTCTTGCCTTCGCTGCTCTTGCCCTCGCTGCCAGGCTCGACGAACCAGTGCCCCTGCGCCGGCCCGGTGATGCCGTACGCGTAGTGCAGGCCGGTGTTGAACCACTGCGGCGAGTTGGGCGCCGCGTGCTGCGCGGCGAGCATGTGGCAGAGTTCGTCCTCGAACGCGCGCGCGTCGTCCGGCGAGTCGAAGTAGCCGTACTCCTCGCCCCAGTGGCGCCAGCACCCGGCGAGGCGATGGAACACCTGCCGCGCGTCGCGCTCGCCGCCGAGTACCGGGTTGCCGGCATCGTCGGTCGCGAGCTTGCCGTCGGCGCTGCGCTGCGGCACGCCCGCCTTGCGGAAGTACTTCTGCGCCAGGATGTCCACAGCGACCTGACTCCACTGGCTCGGCACGTCGATGTCGCGTGCTTCGAACACCAGCGAGCCGTTCGGATTGCGGATCTCCGAGTGCCGCTTGCTGAACGGGATCCCTTCGTACGGAGACTTGCCCTTGACCGTGAACCGCCGAGTTACCTTCACGCTACTTCCTCCAGGAGGTGCGGCTCGGGCGTCGCGATGCGTCGCCGAGTGCCCGCCACCCTCGCTCGTTGACCGTGCCTAGACCGTTCTGATGGACCGGGGAGCCGTCCCGATACGAAGGGGGCGACCCGCACCGAGCTCGAGCCACCTGACCGAAGTGCTCGAGCCTGCGATGCCCGGATCGTCGACTGCCCGGGATGCCCGGCGACGCCGGCACACGCACATCGGCGGCGCTCCAAGGGGCGCAGGATGGCGGGTGCGGGACCGTCGCGGGACGGGGGGACGAGGGCGGGGAACCGCAGGGGACCACTATCTATTGGGCGCACCGGAAGCAGGCAACCCAGGGGTAGCGAAAAATCCGAATCTCCGGGCGCGGGCGGGCGGCAGGGCGGGGGGATCGGTTTCGCAAAACCGCTCCCCACGCCACCCCCAAACAACTGGTGCCGTGCGTGGATCTGGGGCTGGATGTGGGACCGACGCGCAGCACGAACCACCACCGATCGGGCGGATTCTCGCCGCGATCCACCCAAGGCATCAGTCCCGGGGGAGGGCGGGAAGGAGGCAGCCGGTGGCGGGCATGAAGGGCCGCGCCACCGGTTCTCCCTTCAACGCGGCCGCGACGGCGGCGCGCAGGTCGTCGACGGTGGGGGCGGGCAGGCGTTCGCCGAGGGCGCGCCACTGGTCGTCGATCCGACCGCGGTACAGCACGCCGCTGCGGTTCAGCACGACGGCCTCGGGCGTGCGCGTCGCTCCGACTGCGGCCGCGATCCGTTGCCTCGGGTCCAGCAGGACGTGGCCGGGCAACTCGTAGGCGGCTGCGTGGGCCCGCGCCGCGGCGACGGTGATGTCCGGATCGACGTGAACCAAGAACAGGTCCACCGGCAGGGACCGCCAGGCTTCGGCCAATGCACGCAGCGTCGGCGCATACGAATTCGCGATCGGGCACTCGTGGTTCGTGACGACGAGCACGTGGATCCGTCCCTCCGGCACCTGCAACGGTTCGCACTGCACTCCGTCGAGGTCCGTCGCAGCCGTTGCGCCGGAGGTCGCGCACCCGCACGCGACTGCGCCCGCGAAGAGGAAGGCCAACGCGATGCCCTTGCCGCGCATCACTTGCCCGGGTCCTTCTTCGCGCGTCCGCCACCGGCGCCGCCGAGGCCGCGGCCCAGGAGGTCGACGATGCCCTTCGCTTCGTCCTTCGTGAGCTTGCCGTCCGCGTCCTTGTCGAGCGCGCCGAAGTATTGGCGCAGGTTCGGCGGCACTTCGTTCTTGCTGAGGGTGCCGTTGCGATCCGTGTCCATCGCCGCGAAGCGGGCGTCGACCTGCTCTTCGATGCGCGGCGCGAACTTGCCGAGGTTCTTCTTGCCGACGGCGGTCTGCAGGGTCTCGAGATCGGCTTCGTCGGCGGGCACGACGAGAAGGGTGATGCTGCCCATCTCGTCGGTCGTTTCGCGGCCCCAGCGAACGCGCTGCGGAGGCTTGTTGGGGTTGCTCGGGTTGTCCTTGCTGTTGTCGTAGACGAGCTCGGAGCGGATGACGTCGCCCTTCGCGAGTCGGACGGGCTCGCGGAACGTGTAGCGGTTCTGCCAGTCGAAGTCCCAGCGGGGGATGCGCAGGAGCGGGGTCTGGCCGCCGTCCTTCTTCTCCGCGAACATCGTCATCGAAGTGCACAGTCGGTGCGCGTGCCCGCCGATCGTCATCGCGAGCACGTCGCACGGCAGCTCGAACGAATCGGCGAGTCGGTACTCGCGCTCGCCCGCGGGGATGTCCAGTCCTGCGCCGAAGCCGAAGAACGGCGGCAGCTGGATCGACACGATCGTGCGCTTCGGCGCCTCCTTCGCGAAGTAGAGGCCCAGCGTCGTCTGCTCCTTCTCCTTCTTGCCCGAAGGGTGCAGGTGGCTCTGCAGCAGGAGGTCGCTGCCCTTCGGCAGCTTCATCGCGAGCCCTTCCGGCAGGTGCTCGGGCATGCCGCCGACGGCCCACCCGCCCAGCATCTGCGCGCGCTGGAGGCGCATGCCGCCGAAGCCCGGCTTGCCGTCCTTGCCATCCTGCTCCTGTCCTTCGCGCTGTTCGTCGACGAACACGAGCACGTGGTGGAGCACGGCCCGCGCGGACGGGCGGACTTCGATGGCCGTGACCCATTTGTCGTCGGGAAGCCCGAGCGGGATCGCGAAGTTGCGGTAGATGTCGCGACCCGACGCCGGCACCTCGAACGCGCCGCTGGTCGACACGACCATGTCCGGTGTGCCGAGCTGCCAGCCGTCCGGGAACGTCGGCAGCTTCGGCAGCTTGTCGGGCGGTCCTTCGGGCATACCACCCTTCACCCACGCGCGGATGGTGTCGATCTGCGCGTCGTCGAGGCGCGGGTCGTGGCGGAACGAACCGTAGCCCGGCTCCGGGTGCCACGGCGGCATGAAGCGGTCTTCCACGACCTCGAGCACGTGCGGGCCGCGCTTCCGGACGTCGGCGAACGACAGGAGCGGGAACGGCGCCACTTCGCCCGGCCGGTGGCAGTGCGAGCAAGCCGCGAAGACGATCGGCGCCACGTGTTCGGTGAACGTCGGCGGCGCGGACTGCGCCAAGAGGGTCAGGGCCGGGCCCGCGGCGACGAAGAGGAAGCGGAACATCGTGCCGCTTTCGCCAGCGCCTTCATGGCGGGGGACAGCGCCCTCGCGCGGCGATCACTTCGCCGACGTGCGCGGTTCGTCGCCGAACTTGATCTTCAGGACGTTCTTGTAAGCGGCGATCTGGCGGATGTCCTCGCCGCGCTGGTGCATCAGCGTGCGCACGGCCTCCTGCAGCTGGGCGTCCTCCTGCGGGTCGCCCAGGGCGCGCTGCCCGGGGTAGACGGCGCCACGCAGGTCGCTGATCTGGTCGCGCACTTCGTAACGGATCCACCGGCGCACGTCGTCCTCGGTGAGCTTCGTCTCGAGGCTCTTGTAGAACTCGCCGAACGCCGGGTACTTCGTCGGGTCGCCGTCGTCGCCCTCGGCGAGCTGCCGGAACAGCGCTTCGTTGGTCGGCAGATGCTTCTTCACGTATTCGCGGAAGGAGCCCTTCTTGAGGATCGCGAACACCGCCGCGTTCTTCCACGCGTCTTCCGGCTTGTTCTCGAGGAGGTCGATGACCTTGTCCGGCATCACGCCCCAGTTGGGATCGACGATGCGGCCCTCCTTGTCGAACTCGCGGTGCGGGCAGCGGCCGCTCGGGAGGTGGTACTTCGCGACGGTCAGCTTGATGTGGCTGCCGAAGTCGTACTTGCCGTTCTTGTTGCGATCCTCGTAGGGCTCGCCGTCCTGCCAGTTGCCGTCCCCGTTGAGGTCGGAGAACCGCTCCGGCGGATCGTTGCGCAGCGCGATGAGGTTCTGCACGCTGCCCTTGCCGAACGAACGCTGGCCGATGATCGTCGCGCGGCCGTGGTCCTGCAGTGCACCCGCGGTGATCTCGGACGCGGACGCCGAGAAGTTGTTCGTCAGGACGGCGAGCGGGAGGCGGCACACCGTCCGCGGCGTGTCCTCCGTCTCGTAGTTGCGGCGCGGCTCGGCCGGACCTTCCGTGTAGACCACGAGCTTCTTGCCATCGAGGAACTGCTCGACCACGTCGCTCGCCTGCGTCAGGAAGCCGCCGGTGTTGTTGCGCACGTCGAGCACGATGCCCTTCGCACCCTTCCCGGTGAGGTCGGCGAGCGCCTTCTGGAGCTCGTTGCTGAGGTTGCTGCTGAAGTTGATGAGCTCGACGTAGCCGATGTCGCCCGGCACCATCGCCCAGTTCACGGCCGGCACGGCGATCTGCCGCCGCACGATCGAGAGCACCTGCGGCTCGGTGAAGCCGGCGCGGAAGACCTTCAGCACGACGGGTGTCTCCGGCTTGCCCTTCAAGCGGAGCACGATCTCGTCCGACGTGTGACCCGAGGTCTCCCACCCGTCGACCTCGAGGATCTTGTCGCCGCTGCGCAGTCCCGCTTCGTACGCGGGGCCGGAGTAGATCGGACGCACGATCGAGAAGTCGTTGTCCTGGTCGAAATTGACGAAGGCGCCGATGCCGCCGTACTCGCGGTTCAGGTCGAAGAAGAACCGCTGGTACTCGTCGCTCGAGAAGAACGTGCTGTGCGGGTCGAGCCCTTCGAGCATGCCCTTCGCGGCGTACTCGAGCAGGTCCTTGTCGGTCACGGTGGCGCCGCGAATGTGCTGCGCGTGGATGCGCTGGCGCAGCTCCGAGAGGATCGCGTACTCGGATTCGTCGGTCGTGCTGGCGGTGGTTCCGGTGCGGTCGAGCAGGCGGGCGAGGTCGCGTTCGAACTGGCGCCGCGTCTCCTCCCGCTGCAGGTAGAGTTTGGCTCGGCGACCGGCGTCCGACGGTTCGTCCTGGATCTCGCGCAGGATCGTCCAGGCCGGTCCGCCTTCGACGTTGATCTGGGCCAGCGCGAGGGCGCCCCGCTGGCGCAGGTCGCGGTCCATCGACCGCAGGAACTGCTCGAGTGTCGTCTTCGCCACGAGCCGGTCGTCGTTGGAGCCGACGTTCCAGAGCGCCAGGGCCGCTTCGATGCGGACGGCCGCCGGGACCGCCTCGTCCTTGCAGTTGGCCTCGACGAGCTTGCGCACGTCCGTGAGGACCCGGTTGTTGAAGAGTCGATCCTCGCCGAGCACCGCCATGCTCGCGGCCCGCACTTCGTCGTCCTTCGACGTTGCGACGGGCTTCAGCAGGTCGAGAACGTCCTTGCCGAGCACGTTGTCGCTCCGCAGCGACCGCAGTGTGAGGGCGGCGCAGAGCCGTGCCTTGTCGCCGCCGCCGTCGGCCTTCGCCACGGCGCGTTTGACCGACTCGGCGAACGCGTCGGCGTTCGAGTCGGGCGTCAGGTCACCTACCTGATGGGCGAGTTCGTAGACCTGCGCGAGCGGCGCTGTCGAAGCCTGCTGCAGCAAGGCCGCGATCTGGTCCGTCTGACCCTGGCCGCTGCACGGTGCCGCGCCGAGGCCGGCGAGGGCGAGCAGGATCCAGGAGCGCGAATGGGCGAGCAAACGGTTGGCTGCATTCATGGGGTCGTGTCCAGGCTCGACTCGTCGACAAATCGGCGTTCCGGGGAACGGGGGTGCACACAAACC
The DNA here is from genome assembly GCA_016794565.1 of Planctomycetota bacterium. Classification (GTDB taxonomy): domain Bacteria; phylum Planctomycetota; class UBA1135; order UBA1135; family UBA2386; genus JAEUHQ01. The sequence goes on from JAEUHQ010000124.1 coordinate 57,525, forward strand.
GGGGGGCGCGTTCGCGGAGGAACGCAGTGGGGTCGGCGCGCGGCCGACCCCGCACCACCTATACGGTGGCATCGACGAGTTGCCGAAGAGGATTTCTCGCCGCTGCCGTCGAGCAGAGGTGAGGTGTTTCGCTAGGCTCCCGGCCCGTGCCACGCAAGAAGACCGCCGCCGCGAAGACGCCGCGCTCGCGCACACGGCGCATCCCGTCCGAACTGACGCACCTCGATGCGCGTGGTCGCGCGTCGATGGTCGACGTCGCACGCAAGCCCGCGACACGGCGCCGCGCCGTCGCCGAGGCCGTCGTGCGTCTCGATCCCGCGGTGCGGGAGCAGCTCTTCGCCGGCGCTCTGCCGAAAGGCGAGGCCCTCGCGGTCGCGCGCATCGCCGGCATCCAGGCGGCGAAGGAGACCTCCCGCCTCATCCCGTTGTGCCATCCGTTGCCGCTGGCGAAAGTGGGGGTCGAGTTCGCACCCGATCGTCGTGACGGAGTCCGGATCACCGCCGAGGCGGTCACGGTTGCCCCGACGGGCGTCGAGATGGAGGCGATGGTCGCGGCGAGCGTCGCGGGGCTCACGGTCTACGACATGGTGAAGGCCGTGTGCCGCGGCGCGCGCATCGAGGTGGTGCAACTCCTGCACAAGTCGGGCGGCAAGTCGGGCGATTGGAATCGCTCGAACGGAGGGAACGAAGCGTGAACGGCAAGTCGGTGGCGATCGTGGGAGCGTCGGGTGCGGTGGGCCAGGACTTCCTCGCCGTGATCGCGGCGCGCGAACTGAGGCCAAAGAGCCTGCGGCTGCTTGCCTCGCCTCGCTCGGCCGGAAGGCGCATCGTGTTCCGCGGGGAGTCGCTGCCGGTGGAATCGCTCGGGCCGGAGTCGTTCCGCGGGATCGACGTCGCGCTGTTCTCGGCTGGTGCGTCGGTCTCCCGCGAACACGCGTCGCGCGCCGTTGCTGCAGGGGCCGTGGTAGTCGACAACAGCTCCGCGTTCCGGATGGATCCGCAGGTGCCGCTCGTCGTCCCCGAAGTGAACCCGCAGGTGATCCGAGAGCACCGCGGCATCATCGCGAACCCGAACTGCTCGACGATCCTCCTGGTGCTGGCGCTCTGGCCCCTGCACCGCGCGGCGGGCCTCAAGTCCGTGGTCGTGTCGACCTACCAGGCGGCGTCGGGCGCGGGCCAGCAGGCGATGCTCGAACTTCGCGACACGACCGCGGCGGCGCTGCGCGGCGAACGGATCCACCCGCGCATCCTGCCGCAGACGCTGGCGTTCAACCTGTTCCCGCAGGTCGACGTGTTCCAGCCGGACGGCTACACGAAGGAAGAGGACAAGATGCAGTTCGAGACGCGGAAGATCCTCGGGCTGCCGGACCTCCCGGTCGACGCGACGTGCGTGCGAGTGCCGGTCGAGCGGTGCCACAGCGAGTCGGTCGCGGTGCAGCTCGATCGGGCCCTCTCGGTTGCGGCCGCCCGCGAACTCTTCGCCGACGCGCCCGGCCTCGAACTGTGCGACGATCCGGCGCAGAAGAAGTACCCGATGCCCCTCTCGATGGCGGGTCGCGATCCGGTCGCGATCGGGCGCATCCGTGAGGGCCGCGTTTTTGCGCCGGGTCTGACGTTCTGGCTCTCCGGAGATCAGTTGCGCAAGGGCGCAGCGTTGAACGCGGTGCAGATCGCCGAGCTGTTGTGAGCGGTCGCCGCGCCGGCGGCGGGGTGGATCTCGTCCCTTCGCTTCGCGGTGCCGGGGCGGGAGCGGTGTGGCCGTCACGACGCGCGACGCATGGCCGGGTCGGCGCGATGTCTCGGAACGAGATACCATCCCGTCGCTCCTCCCCTCGCCGAACATGCCGTCCACGAATCGCCGGGCCGCCCACGCCTTTCTCCTGACCCTCGCGCTCCTGGGCGCGTGCCACGAAGGTCGCGACGGGACGACCGCAGCGGCCGGGACCACGTTCGACGCGGCGTTCGTTCGCGAATGGAACGGCGTCGCGATCGACGCGAGCGGTCTCGACCACGCTCCGGCGATGCAAGGGCCGCCGCACGTCTCCGGGGCACAGCTCGGCCCGTGCCGGGCCTCGCGCGCCATGGCGATCGCACACGTCGCGATGTTCGAGGCCATGAACGCGATCACGGGTGAGCGCCAGAGTCTGGTCGGCCTGCCCGTCGCGACGCGGCCCGCGTCGCCGCGCGTCGCGGTTGCGCAAGCGGCCCACGACGCGCTCGCCGCTCTGTATCCGTCGCAGTCGGCGATCTTCGCCGGCAAGCTCGCCCCGGTGCTCGACGCCGAACCCGATGCCGCGCTGCGCGACGAGGGCGTCCGGATCGGCGAGGCCGCGGCGAGTGCGGTGCTCGCGCAGCGCGCGGGCGACGGCAGCGACCACGCGGAGCCGCGCGTCGACATCGAACACATCTGTTCGAACGACGCCGGGCGCTGGCGCAAGGACCCGATCAGCCAGAACCCGCTGGCGCTCGGGGCGCACTGGGTCGTGGTGCGGCCTTGGGTCCTCGACGATCGAGCGCAGTTCCGCTGCCCGGCGCCGCCGGCCATCGACACGCCCGAGTACGCGGTCTCGTTCGCCGAGGTGTATGCGTTCGGCGGCGACGGTGTGCACTCGCCGACACTGCGATCGGAAGAGCAGACGTTCATCGGATCGTTCTGGGCCTACGACGGGATGCCGTCCCTGTGCGCGCCGCCGCGACTCTTCAACCAGCTCGTCGTTCAGGTCGCCGAGCAGCAGGGGACCGGTGCACAGGAACTCCTGCGTCTGCTCGCGATCACGAACGTCGCGATGGCGGACGCGGCACTCGCGGGCTGGGACTCGAAGTGGTTCCACGACTACTGGCGACCGGTCTGCGCCGTCCGCGAATCGGAGCCGGGCAGCGGGCCGCTCGGCCTCGGCGACGGCAACCCGCTGACGCCGGGCGACCCGACCTGGATGCCGCTCGGCGCGCCGGCGAGCAACGCCACCGGCCCGAACTTCACGCCGCCGTTCCCAGCGTACCCGTCGGGACACGCGACGTTCGGCGGCGCCCTGTTCCAGGTCCTGCGTCGCTTCTACGGCACCGACGAATTGCCGTTCACGTTCGTGTCGGACGAGTGGAACGGGGTCACGCGCGACAACCAGGGCAACGTGCGCCCGCTGCGGCCTCGCACGTTCGCGCGCCTGTCCGACGCCGAGGAAGAGAACGGTCAGAGCCGCATCTGGCTCGGCATCCACTGGAGCTTCGACAAGACCGCGGGCATCGAGCAGGGCAACCTCGTCGGCGACTGGGTCTTCGACCACGTCTACCCGCACCGCTGACGGATCGAGGGGCGATCGCGCGGGGCAGAGCACGCTGGACTCCGGCGGGGCCAAGCTCTTCACTTCTGCAGCCCTGGCGGCGGTTGCCGCTCGGACATTCCCGATCGATGGCCAAGAAGCGCTCCGACAAGAAGTCGTCCTCCGGCAAGTCTGCCGGTTCCCAATCGTCCGGTCCCGACCGCCTCGGGCACCTCGAGCGGTTGATCGAGCTGATGGTCCAGAAGGACGTCGTCGAGGTCGAAATGGAGGAAGCGGGCACGCGCTGGCGTGTGCGGCGGACCGAACCGCAAGCCGTGACGTTCGCCGCGCCCGCGCCGATGGGCCTGCCCGCGGTTGCGATGCCGCACATCGCTCCCGCAGCGGCCGCCGCTGTGCCGGCCGCTGCCGCGCCGGCGCCCCAGGGTGAGGTCTTCAAGTCGCCCATGCTGGGCACCCTCTACCGCGCTGCCTCACCGGAGGCCGAGGCGTTCGTCAAGGTCGGCGACCGCGTCACCGCGGACCGCACGCTCTGCATCATCGAAGCGATGAAGGTGATGAACGAGATCAAGGCGGAGCGTGAGTTCGAGATCCTCGACATCCTCGTGAAGAACGGTGAGCCCGTCGAGTTCGGCCAGCCCTTGTTCCTGATCCGCTAGGCGACCTGATGTTCCATCGCATCCTGATCGCCAACCGCGGCGAGATCGCGCTGCGGATCCTCCGCGCATGCAAGGACCTCGGCATCGAAGCCGTGGCCGTCTACAGCGAAGCGGACAAGGACTCCCTGCATCTCCGCTACGCCGACGAGACCATCTGCATCGGTCCCGCGCCGAGCACCGACAGCTACCTCAACATCCCGGCGCTCATCGCCGCGGCGGAGATCGCCGACGTCGAAGCCATCCACCCGGGCTACGGCTTCCTGTCGGAGAACGAGCACTTCGCCGAGGTCTGCCAGAGCTGCAACATCAAGTTCATCGGCCCGTCGCCGACTGCCATCGCACAGTGTGGCGACAAGGTCGCGGCGAAGAGGCTCGCGAAGGACGCGGGCGTGCCGACGGTGCCCGGCTCCGACGGCCCGATCGACAACGAGCAGGACGCGCTCACGATCGCGCGCAAGATCGGGTTTCCGGTCCTGATCAAGGCCGCGGCGGGCGGTGGCGGACGCGGCATGCGCGTCGCGCACAACGAGCCGAGCCTCGTCACCGGCTACCACGCCGCGCGGAGCGAAGCGGAGAAGGCGTTCAAGGACTCGACGGTCTACCTCGAGAAGTACATCGAGAAGCCGAGGCACGTCGAGATCCAGATCATGGCCGACCAGCACGGCAACGTCGTGCACCTCGGGGAGCGCGACTGTTCGCTGCAGCGCCGCCACCAGAAGCTCGTCGAGGAGAGTCCCTGTCCGGTGCTCGATCCGGAGACGCGCCAGGCGATGGGCGACGCCGCCGTGCGCCTCGCGAAGGCCGCGAACTACCACTCCGCGGGGACCGTCGAGTTCCTGCTCGACCAGAGCAAGAACTTCTACTTCATCGAGATCAACTCGCGCATCCAGGTGGAGCACCCGGTGACCGAGATGGTCACCGACACCGACCTGATCCGCGAGATGATCAAGGTCGCTGCCGGAGAGCGCTTGTCCTTCCGCCAGGAGGACATCCGCATGCGAGGGCACGCGATGGAGTTCCGGATCAACGCCGAGGACCCGGACCACAACTTCAAGCCGAGCCCGGGGACGATCCACACGTTCGTTGCGCCCGCGGGCCCGGGTGTGCGCTGGGACAGCCACGTCTACCAGGGCTACACGGTGCCGCCGCACTACGACTCGATGGTCGGCAAGCTGATCATCCATCGGCCGACGCGGAAGCAGACGATCGAAGTCGCGCGCCGCGCGCTGCACGAGCTGACCCTCGAAGGGATTGCGACGACCGCGGGTCTGTTCCGGCGCATTCTCGACCACTCCGACTTCTGCGCGGGTGAAGTCGACACGGGATTCATCGACCGGTACTTCTCACCGCGCTGATGGCCTCGATCCGGCATCGTGTGGCCAGCCGGATGCTGCTCGTGGCGAATCTCTCCGTCGCGTCGGCGTCGGCGGCCGCGGTGGTGGCTGCGTTCGTGCGTCCGGCGTTCTTCGGGGTGGACTTCGAACCGGCGAACGCCGCGTTCGGACGGGTGCTCCTGGTCAGGCTCGACACCGGCGTCGCGTGGGGCCTGTTCCTCGGTGGTGCCGTGCTGCTCGCGTGGAACCTGCTCTGGCTCGTGCGCGGCGACGAACGCCTGCCGCCCGGCAACTGGGTCGTGAGCGACACGCCGTCGGGGCTGGTGCGCGTCGCGCGCGAAGCGCTCGAGAACGGGTTGCGCCTCGCCGGGGAAGCGTTGCCGGAGATCACGCGCCTGCGGGTGCAGATCGACACATCGGCGCAGAAACGGATCCTCGTGACAGCCCAGTTCCAGTGCGCCGAGGGCACGAGCAACCTCTCGGCGAGCCAGCGTCTCCGGCAGGTGATGGTGGACCGCTTCGGCGAGATGGCACGCCCCGCCGACGGCAGCCGGGTCGAGTTCGATCTCGAGTTCCAGGGGTTCGCCGGTCGGCTGGGCAAGAAGGCGGGCGACGTGCCGCCGCCGGCCGAGACGGACCACTTCACCGGCCCGAAGTACCCGATCGACGACGAACCCTCGGGAGGCAGTTCATGACGTTGCGTGTGGGTGTGTTGACCGGTGGCGGCGATGCACCGGGTCTGAATGCGGCGATCTGCGGGCTCGGTCGGCGTCTCCTTGCGAGCGGCGCGGAGCTGATCGGATTCGAAGACGGCTGGCGCGGCGCCATCGAGGATCGCACGCGGTCGCTGCGCGACGCGAACTTCCAGCATCTGCTCGTCTACGGCGGCACGCTTCTCGGGAGCAGCGGCGACAACCCGTACAAGAGGGCGGCCGAGTCGGTGCCGAAGGTCCTGGCCACGCTGCAGCGCCACCGGCTCGACGCGCTGGTCGCGATCGGCGGCGAAGGCACGCTCGGCGCCGCGGATCGTCTCCACCGCGAGCACCAGGTGCCGGTCGTCGGCGTGCCGAAGACGATCGACAACGACCTCGACGCGACGGACTTCACGTTCGGGTTCTTCTCCGCCGTCGAGGTCGCGACGCGCGCGATGGACGACCTGCGCAGCACGGCCGACTCGCACGGCCGCATCATGGTCGTCGAGTGCATGGGCCGGCACGCCGGCTGGATCACCGCGTACGCCGGCGTCGCCGCCGGTGCCGAAGCGATCCTCGTACCGGAGAGACCGGTGCACCTCGAAGAACTCTGCGACAAGCTGCAGCGACTGCGGGCGACCGGCGCGCGCTCGGCCATCGTCGCCGTGGCCGAGGGGGCGCGCGTCTTCGAGGGTGGGAATTGCCTGTCGTCGACCGAGAAGGACGAATTCGGCGAGTGGAAGACCGGCGGCACTGCCCAGATCATCGCGCAGCGGCTGCAGGCACTGTTGTCGTGGGACTCGCGGCACCTCGTGCTCGGTCACCTGCAGCGCGCCGGCAAGCCGATCGCGTTCGATCGCATCTTCGCGCTGCGTCTCGGCGCCCGCGCCGCGCGCCTCGTGCTCGAGAAGCGATTTGGCTACATGGCCGCGATGCGCGCCGGTGAGATCGTCGACGTGCCCCTGCACGCCGCGGTCGCGGCGCGTAAGGTGCTCGGCGACCAGTTCCTGGATCGATACGAGACCTTCTTCCTGCCGATCGGAGGACCATGAACGTTGCCGCCGGACCGTCGCTCGGTGCTCGCTGCGCTGCGGCCGTGCTGGTGGCCGTCCTTGGAACCCGGCTCGTCGGCCAGGACCTGCCGCCAGCCCAACCGGCACAGCCGGCGACGCCGCCGCAGAACCCGGGCCTCTTGCCGGGTCAGTTGCCGACGGCGGGGCCGCAGGGGCAGTTGCCCGTGGTCGGGCGCGGGACGGCCGCCGGTCCGGGTCGCGTCGATCGTCCGCCGCCGAACCCGAACGACTCGACCTGGACGCAGCTGACCACACCGAGCTTCGCCGGCTTCCCGGTGTTCCCGTCGCGCCTGTCCGGCTACGGCGGGTATCCGCGATCGAGCGCGGCGCCCGGGCTCGGGCCGGTCGTGCCGCGGCTCCTGGCTTCGGCGGCGCCGGAACCGCCGGGCTGGCCGAAGTGGGCGCGGCTGCGCGACCGCGAGGCGCTGCCGTTCGGTCCCGACGCGGCTCTGCTCGTCCGCAACGCGGATCGTGTGTGGTGGCGGTCGGAGCCGGATGCGGCGTTCGTGCCGCTGTTCTTCCACGACAAGATCGTTCCCGTGCGCGCCGGAGCCGAGGTGCAGGTGCGCCACGTCGGCGAGTTCGAACTGCTGTTCCACGACGGAGGACGCTGGATCGCCCTCGGTCCGGCCGACCTGCACATCGCGCAGATGACGGAGACCGAGGTCGTGGGCGAACTGCGCTCGTTCACGCGTCTGCGGCTCCACGGCAGCCAGCGCGCCCACACCCTCGTCCTGCCCGACGGTTCACGCCTTCGCATGCCGCCCACGCCGCTGGCCCCCGCGCCGGGTTCCGTGGACGCCAAGGCGGCGCTGCCTCTGCCCCTTCCGCCGCCGATGCTCGCGCTGCTCGGAGGCACCGCGCAGGAGAGTGCGGACCCCGGCGGGCCCGGCTTCGTTCTGCTCGATCGCGCCGACGAACCCGGCTGGCTCGGCGGGCGCCTGTCCTTGTTCAACCCGGGCCCCCGCGAGGTGACCGTGACCGGCCCCCTCGGCGAGACGAAGGTCGCGCCGGGGCACCGGATCTGGCTGTTCCTGCGCCCCTCCGAAGCACCCGTGCCCGCCGGCGTCGCCGCGGGGGACGCGGTGGCCGCGCTCGACGGCGCGGCCATGCGCCTCCAGGCAGCGGTCGACACGACCGTCTCCTGGTGCGGCGCGCGGATCCGCCTCTCTGCGGGTTGCGCCGCCCGGTTTCAGCCGATACAGGGCCGGCCCTTCGATTCGCCCGCGACATCGCGACCCAAGCTCCCATGACCGACAAACCACGTGCTCTCGTCACCGGCGGCGCCGGCTTCATCGGTTCGCACCTCTGCGAACGACTGCTGGCCGACGGCTGTCAGGTCGTGGCGATGGACAACCTGATCACCGGCGCGCTCGCCAACATCGAGCACCTCTTCGGAAATCCGGACTTCGTCTTCCATCACCACGACGTCACGAACTTCATCCACGTCTCCGGACGCCTCGACTACATCCTGCACTTCGCGTCACCGGCGAGCCCGATCGACTACCTCGAACTGCCCATCCAGACCTTGAAGGTCGGCGCGCTCGGCACACACAAGGCGCTCGGCCTCGCGAAGGCGAAGGGTGCGCGCTTCCTGCTGGCGAGCACGAGCGAAGTCTACGGCGATCCGCTCGTGCACCCGCAGCGCGAGGACTACTGGGGCAACGTGAACCCGGTCGGTCCGCGCGGCGTCTACGACGAGGCGAAGCGCTTCGCCGAGGCGATGACGATGGCCTACCAGCGCACGCACGGTGTCGAGACCAGGATCGTGCGCATCTTCAACACGTACGGGCCGCGCATGCGGCTCAACGACGGGCGTGTGCTGCCCGCGTTCATGAGCCAGGCGCTCTCCGGCAAGGCTCTGACCGTCTTCGGCGACGGCTCGCAGACGCGCAGCTTCTGTTTCGTCGACGACCTCGTCGAAGGGATCCTGCGGCTGCTGCGCAGCAACGAGAAGGAGCCGGTGAACATCGGCAACCCGCGCGAGATGTCGATGCTGCAGTTCGGCGAAGCGGTGCAGAAGGCCGTCGGCTCGAAGGTCGCCATCGAGTTCAAGCCCCTGCCGGTCGACGATCCGAAGGTCCGCCGTCCCGACATCGGCAAGGCGCAGCGCGTGCTCGGGGGCTGGGAGCCGAAGGTGACCCTCGAAGAAGGGCTGCGTCGCACGACGGAGTACTTCCGCCGCAAGATGGGGAAGTGACGCCGTGGCCGACGTCGCGGCGATCGCGCTCGAAGTGGGCGCCGCCGCGCGGCGGATCGAACCGCGGGTCGTGCGCACGCCGTGTCTGCCGGCGGCGCGACTGTCGGCGCTCTGCGGGGCCGAAGTGCGGTGGAAGCTCGAGAACGTGCAGCGCACCGGCTCGTTCAAACTGCGCGGCGCCACGAACGCCCTGCTCTGCATGGATCCGGCCACTCGGGCCCGGGGCGTTGTCGCCGCGTCGTCGGGCAACCACGGACTCGGTCTCGCGGCTGCCGGAGCAGCACTCGGCGCGCGCGTCGCGGTGTTCGTGCCCGAAGCGACGCCGGACGCCAAGGTCGCCGCGATCCGTTCGTTCGGCGCGGAGGTCGCTCGTCACGGCGACGACTGCGTCGTGACCGAAGCGTTCGCGCGGGCGGAAGCCGAACGGACCGCCCGTGCCTACGTGTCGCCGTACAACGACCGCGACGTGATGGCGGGCCAGGGGAGCGTGGCGGTGGAACTGCTCGAGCAGTGGCCCGAGGCGGAGGTCCTCGTGGTTGCCCTCGGGGGCGGGGGCCTGATCGCGGGAATGGCGGCCTACGCGAAGGCGCTGCGGCCGGACATGGAGGTGATCGCATGTTCGCCGGCGGCGTCGCCGGCGATGGCGGAGTGCGTGCGGCGGGGCCGCATCGTCGACGTCGTCTGCGGCGAGACCTTGTCCGACAGCACCGCCGGCGGCGTGGAGTCGGACGCGATCACGTTCCCGCTCTGCTGCGCGCTGGTCGACCGCTTCGTCGAGGTGGAAGAACGCGCCATCGCCCGCGCGATCGTCGACACGCTCGACCACGACCACTTGCTGGTCGAGGGAGCCGCCGCCGTCGCGATCGCGGCGGCCGCCGCGGACCCGGCGCTGCGCGGCCGCCGGGCCGCCGTCGTGGTGTGCGGCGGCAACCTGCCGGCACCGCTGCTCGTCCGGGCGCGCGCTCTCGCTGGGGGCTGACGGTCGTTCAAGTCGGCTGCACGCCGCCACCGATAGGCCGATGACAGCGGTGCCTCGGTGGTGCCGCGTCGAGAGGATCGAATGCAGTCGGCGACGACAACGGGAACGGCTCCGGGCGAAGGCGGCGCGTCCGCGCGCTCCGGCTTCACGGCCATGGTGCTCGCGGGCGGGTTCGGGACGCGTCTGCGTCCGGTTCTCGCCGATCGCCCGAAGGCGTTGGCGCCCGTCGCCGGCGAACCGTTCCTCGCGCGCGTGCTCGACCAGCTCGCACGCGCCGGCTGCACGAGGGCGATCCTGTGCACCGGCCATCTCGGGGAACAGATCGAACGCGAGTTCGGTCACGACCACGGCGGCATGCCGATCGTGTACTCGCGCGAAGGCATCCCGCTCGGCACCGCGGGCGCCCTGCGTCACGCGCTGCCGCTCGTCGAGGACGAGGCCGCGCTCGTGGTGAACGGCGACTCGTACGTCGACGTCGATCTCGCCGCGTTCGTCGCCTGGGCGCGCAGCCGCGGCGACGCACCCTCGCTGATCGCAGTCGACGTACAGGACACCGCGCGCTTCGGCGCGCTCGGCATCGGCCCCGATGGCCGGGTGGAGTCGTTCGGAGAGAAGGCGGGCTCCGGGCCGGGTGCGATCAACGCCGGTGTCTACTGGCTGCCGCGCGCCGTGCTCGAGGCCGGACCGTTCGTCGCCCCGTCGTCGCTCGAACGTGACACGCTGCCGCGCTTCGTCGGCCGCGGCCTCGGCGCGTTCCGCTGCGCCGATCCGTTCCTCGACATCGGCACGCCCGAGTCGTTCGCCCGGTGTGAGGAGTTCTTCGCGTCGTGCGCGGCGCGCGCGCGGCGCGATCGCAGGGGACTGCTCGTCGTCGATCGAGACGGGACCCTGATCGTCGAACGGAACTACCTCGCCAGCCCGTCGGGCGTCGAACTGCTGCCCGGGGTCGTCGACGGACTGCGCGCGTTCGCCGAGCACGGCTACGACATCGCCGTCGTGACGAACCAGTCCGGCCTCGCGCGCGGCTACTTCGACGGGCCGACGCTCGACGCGATCCACTCGGAACTCGCACGCCAGCTGGCCGACGCGGGCGTCGCGCTGCGCGGCATCTGGCACTGCCCGCATCATCCGGAGCACGGCTGCCGATGCCGGAAGCCGGAGCCGGAGCTGCTCGAGCGCGCGATGACGACGCTCGGATACTCGCCCGAACAGTGCCTCGTCGTCGGCGACAAGGCCTGTGACATCGAACTCGGCGCACGCCTCGGTGTGCGCACGGCGCTGGTCCGCACGGGCTACGGCGCCGGCACCGAACGCGACGGGTTGTGTGCCCCGGACGTGGTGGTGGACTCGCTCGCCGCGCTCGCTGCGCTGGAGGTCCGCTCGTGATCATCAGCAGGACGCCGTTCCGGCTGTCGTTCTTCGGTGGCGGCACGGACTACCCGGAGTGGTACCGGACGCACGGCGGCGCGGTGCTGTCGACCACGATCGACAAGTACTGCTATCTCAGCTGCCGCTACCTGCCGCCGTTCTTCGACTACCGGTACCGGGTCGTCTGGTCGAAGGTCGAGAACCGCCGCAGCATCGCCGAGATCGAACATCCCGTCGTACGGTGCCTGCTCGCGCACCACGGTTTCACGCGCGGCGTCGAGGTTCACCACGTCGGCGACCTGCCGGCGCGCAGCGGCATGGGATCGAGCTCGACGTTCACCGTCGGGCTCCTCCACGCGCTACACGCGCTGCAGGGACGCATGGTCGGCAAGCAGGCGCTGATGCAGGAGGCGCTGCACGTCGAGCAGGAACTGCTGCGCGAGACCGTCGGCTCTCAGGATCAGGCCGCAGCGGCGCACGGCGGTTTCAACAAGATCACGTTCGCGACGACGGGGGAGATCCTCGTGTCGCCGGTCGTGCTGCGTCCCGGGCGCGTGGAAGAACTCGATTCGCACCTGATGCTCTTCTACACGGGCATCGTGCGCACCGCCTCGACGGTGGCCGCGACGTACGTCACCGACCTCGGACGAAAGCGGCGTCAGCTGCGGGTCATGCGGGACATGGTCGACGAGGCGATCGAGCTGCTCGCGAGCGTCCGGCCGATCGACGGCTTCGGCACGCTCCTCGACGAAGCGTGGTCGATGAAGCGGAGCCTCGGCGCCGGCATCAGCAACGACGACGTCGACGACGCGTACGCCCGCGCGAAGGCGGCGGGGGCGCTCGGCGGCAAGATCACGGGCGCGGGAGGCGGCGGTTTCCTCCTGCTGTTCGTGCCGCCTGACCGGCAGGCGGCGGTCGCGGACGCGCTGCCGGAGCTGGTGCAGGTGCCGTTCCGCTTCGAGTCGTCCGGCAGCCAGATCATCTTCTACGACCGCGAAGAGGACTTCGCCGAGGCCGAGGCCGCGCGCGAGGGGCGCACGATCCGCGCCTTCCGCGAGGCTTCGCCCGCAACGGGGCAGGTCGCGAGCGACGAATGGGCGATCCCGCGGCCGCTCGTCGGCGCCGGGGCGCGAGAGGGTCTCGAATGAACATGGAACGAACCAGCACGATCAAACGCGACGACGGCCTGTGGCTGCTCGAGCGCATGCGCCTCGTCCGGCAGACCAGCCAGCGCATCGCGAAGCTCTATCCGACGAACGTGATGGAGACGCCCGTGCACCTGTGCATCGGTCAGGAGGCGGTCGCGGCCGGCGTGTGCCGTCACCTCGGCGCGGTCGACAAGCTGTTCCTCGGTCACCGCACGCACGGCCCTGCACTCTGCAAGGGGCTTCCGCTCGAGAAGCTGATGGCGGAGCTCTATGGCCGCACGACGGGCTGCTCGCACGCGTTCGGCGGTTCGATGCACCTGATCGACGTGGAGCACGGACTGCCCGGCTCGTCCGCGATCGTCGGCGGCAGCATCGCGCTCGGCACAGGCGCCGCGCTCGCCGCGCAGATGACGGGGCAGCCGTTCGTCGGTGTGTCCTGGTTCGGCGACGCCGCCACGAACGCGGGCGTCTTCTACGAGAGCATGAACTTCGCCGCGCTGCGCCGGCTGCCGGTGCTGTTCGTCTGCGAGGACAACGGCTGGTCGAACGTGATGCCGAAGAGCGCGCACTCGGCGCACGACATCACGAGCGTCGCCGCGCAGTTCATGCCCACGTCGTGCGCAGACGGCACGGACGTGCTGTCGGTGTACGACCTCGCGGGCGCCGCGCTGCGCTCGATCCGCGCCGGCGAAGGGCCCCGCTTCCTGCACTGCAAGACGAAGCGCTGGATGAAACACCAGGGCCCCGATGCGTGCGATCTGCCCGACAACGGCATCGACCGGGAGCGCGACTGCCCGATCCGGAAGCTCGAAGCGTTCCTGGCGAAGGCGGGGCTCGCGCAGGCGAACGAGTTCTCCGCGCTCGAAGCGCGCATCGAGAAGCAGATCGACGCCGCGATCCGGTTCGCCGAGACCTCGCCGTTCCCGTCCACCGACCTGCTGGAGGTCTGAGCCATGCCCTGGAGCAAGTTCGACAGCAACCACGAGGCGCCGAAGGGCGACCGGACCCTCACCTACTGCCAGGCGATCCGCGAGGCGATCGACCAGGCCATGTGCCACGACCCGCGCGTGTTCTGCATCGGCCTCGACGCGGACGACAAGTTCGGCGTGTTCGGGTCGATGAGCGACCTCACGCACAGGGAGCGGGTGATCGGTACGCCGATCTCCGAGAACGCGATGACCGGCGTGGCGCTCGGCGCTGCGCTGTCGGGTCTGCGGCCGGTGCACGTGCACCTGCGCAACGACTTCCTGTTGGTCGCGATGGACCAGATCGTGAACTACGTCGCGAAGTGGGAGGACATGTTCGACCGGCAGGTCCGCGTGCCGCTCGTGATCCGCTCGATCATCGGGCGCGGGTGGGGATGCGGGGCGCAGCACTCGCAGTCGCTGCACGGCCTCTTCGCGCAGATCCCGGGCCTCAAGGTCGTGATGCCGTCGACGCCGTACGACGCGAAGGGACTGTTCTTCGAAGCGGTGAAGGACGACTCGCCGGTGCTCTTCCTCGAGCACCGCTGGCTCTACAAGAACACGGGCGACGTGCCGACGGGCATCTACACGCTGCCGTTCGGCAAGGCGAACCGTCTGCACGAGGGAGGGAGCCTCACCGTGGTCGCGCCGTCCCTCGCGGCGATGCACTGCCTCGTCGCGTGCGAGCAGCACGGGCTCGACGTCGACCTGATCGACCCGCGCACGATCAAACCGTTGGACCTGCCGACCATCGTCGCGTCGGTCCAGAAGACCCGGCGTCTGCTCGTCGTCGACTACGACTTTCCGTTCGGCGGCTTCGGCGCCGAGGTGTGCGCGCGCGTCACCGAAGCGGCGTTCGCGCATCTGGACGCCCCGCCGCAGCGCATCTCGTTCCCCGACCGCGGCATGCCCGCGAGCGGTCCGCTGGAACGCGCCTACTACCAGACGCCGGACCGCCTCGCCGCCGCGATGCGGACGATCCTCGAGGGCGGGTGCGTTCCGGTCGGTGCGGCGAACGAACTGTCGACCCGTTGAACCCATGACTTCGTCGCACCGTCCGCTGGACCTGTTGCTCGTGAACCCCGGCGGGCACCGCCGCATCTACCAGAACCTCGGCAAGGACCTGGTCGCGAAGGAGCCGCCGATCTGGGCGGGCCTGCTGGCGACGGCGGCGCGGCACCGCGGTCACTCCGTCGCGATCCTCGACGCGAACGCGCTCGAACTCACGCCGGAGGAGACGGCTCGGCAGGTCGCGGACCTGGCGCCCGTGCTCACCGTCGTCGTCGTCTACGGCCACAATCCGAACGCGTCGACGTTCGCGATGCCAGGCGCCCAGGACATCTGCGAGGCGATCGCGCAGCACGCGCCGGAGCGGAAGGTGATGCTGCTCGGTGGACACGTGGCTGCGCTGCCGGAGCGCACGGCGCGCGAAGAGAACGTCGACTTCGTGTGCTCGGGCGAGGGCGCCTACACGATCCACGAACTGATCGAGGCGCTGCGCGCCGGCGGCGCGTCGCAGGATCTCGCGAGAGTGCGCGGGCTGCTGTGGTGGGACGGCGACGAGCTGCGCACGAACGCCGCGGCGCCGATCGTGCGCGATCTGCCTGCCGAGATGCCCGGCGTCGCCTGGGACCTGCTCCCGATGCGGCTCTACCGCGCGCACAACTGGCACTGCTTCGGTCGCGAGAGCCGTGAGCCCTACGCGGCGCTCTACACCACTCTCGGCTGCCCGTTCACGTGCACCTTCTGCTGCATCCAGGCGCCCTTCAAGGCGGGCGAGGCGGCTGCCGGATTCGATCCGTCACTGAACAGCTACCGCAAGTTCGACCCCGACCACGTGATCGCGCAGATCACGAACCTCGTCGACGAACACGGCATCCGCAACATCAAGATCGCGGACGAGCTCTTCCTCCTGCACAAGGCGCACGTGGGCCGCATCTGCGACGGTCTCGCCGCGCTGAACGCGGACCTGAACATCTGGGCGTATGCGCGTGTCGACACGTGCCGCGACCACGAGTTGCTCGCGCGGATGCGCGCTGCCGGCGTGCGCTGGCTCGCGATCGGCATCGAATCGGCCAGCGAGAAGGTGCGTGCCGACGTCGACAAGGGCTACCGGCCCGAGGCGATCCAGAAGGCGATCGGCCTCGTGCGCGACGCGGGCATCCACGTGATGGGGAACTACATCTTCGGCCTGCCCGAGGACGACCTGGGCACGATGCGCGAGACCCTCGACTTCGCGAAGTCGTTGAACACCGAGTTCGCGAACTTCTTCTCGGCGATGGCCTATCCGGGTTCGCAGCTCTATCGCGACGCGAACGAGCGCGGCTGGCCGCTGCCGGAGAAGTGGTCCGGCTACTCGCAGCACAGCCGGGACTGCCTCCCGCTGCCGACGAAGCATCTGTCGGGCAAGGAAGTGCTCGCGTTCCGCGACGCGGCGTTCCGCGAGTACTTCGACCGGCCCGAGTACTTCGCGGTGGTGGAGCGCACGTTCGGCGCCGAGACGGTGCAGGAAGTGCGGCGCATGGTCGCGCAACCGCTGGCGCGCGAACACGGCGCGGCGCTGGTGAAGGCGTGACCGAGCCGATCGCGACCGCGCTGGTCTCGACGTGGTCGAGCGCCGGATACCTGCGAGGTTGCCTCGACGACCTGGTGCAGCAGAGCCTCGGCGACCGGCTCGAGATCCTCGTCATCGACGCGTGCTCGCCCGAGAACGAGGGCGAGATCGTGCGCGAGTACCAGGGTTCGCACCCGAACATCCGCTACGTGCGTTCTCCGGTCCGCGAGTCGACCTCGGCGGCGTTCGACCGCGGCACCGCGATGGCACGCGGACGGTACCTCTCGACCGCGAACACGGACGATCGCCATCACCCGGAGTTCTTCGCGACGATGGTCGCGGCGCTGGAGCAGCATCCCGAGTTCGGCCTCGCCTACGCCGACGCGCTGATCACGAACGGCGACAACGAGACGTGGCAGCAGAACACGGCTTCGAAGCGCTTTGCCTGGCCCGACTACACACCGGCCACCGCGCTGTCGTGCTGCCTGTTCGGCGCGCAGCCGGTCTGGCGGCGCTCGGTGCACGCAGCGGTCGGCGGCTGGGATGGCGGGCATCGCCACGCGAACGACCAGGACATGTTCCTCCGCATCGCGCGCAGATTCGGCGCAGTGCACGTGCGCGAACTGCTCGGGCTCTTCCTGCAGCGACCGGACAGCGTCGCCGGCAGCGGCAGCGGCGAGGCGACGCTGCGCTGTGCGATGGCGGTCTTCCGGAAACACCGGCGGGCGTGGGGGCTCGAGGAGGTGTTCCCAGGCCTCTGCACCGATCCGTCGCCGTTCGCACGCGCGGCGGCGTTGTTCGAGTTCGGCAATGCGGCCGTGCTCGGACCGTACACCGATGGCGAGTTCGCCCTTCGATGCTGGCAGCAGGCGCTCGCGCTGCCGCTCGAGGGCGAAGACGGCCGGCGCGTGCGCGATGCCTTCGCGAACAACACCGGGTGCCTGTTCGCCGCGGCGGGACTCGGCGACGCTGCGACCAAGGCGTTCGCTGCGTGCACGGACCGCGACCTCGTGGCGCGGAATCGTCGGGCAGGGGCGGTGCACTCCCCGCTGCGGGCGACGGAGTTTGCCGGGTTGCCGCACGAGGTCGTCGAGGCGAGTCGCCGCACCCGGGGACTCCGGGTGGACGCGTCGGGACGCCTGTCTTGGTCGAATCCTCACTCGCAGTTGCCGTGGGACGTGTTCGACGGACCGAACGGCGTGCCGCTGCGCGGCTCCGCGGTCGTGCCCATGCTGTCGGGCGTGTGACGCGGTCGCGCGCCGGTGCCGCGGCACGCCGCACCCGCGCGGGGTAGCCTCGTGCGCGGATTCCGCGATTGCACGGAACCGCGCCGACTCGTCCGTTCGTCAGGCAGGCGTGCCGGGACGAGATCCCTGTCGACTCGTGTTCCCGGCCTCTGCCGCACCCCATGAAAACACAGCTTTCCCTCCTGGCCCTCGCGGCCTTTGCCAGTGCCGTGTCGGCACAGAACCTCCTCCTCCCCGACAACCACCACCTCTACGAATCAGCGACGCAACAAGCCGCGACCAGCACGACCAACTGGTGGGGCACGACGGCCGCGGGTCGTCGTTTCCAGGTCCTCTACGAGGCGAGCCACTTCACGGGCAAGGCCGGCGTTTCGGGTCCGATCCTGCTCCAACACCTCCGTTTCCGGGGTGAGGACGGCGAGGTGAACACGGGCGGGCAGGTCTACAGCAACGTGACGGTGAACGTCTGCAAGACCGCCACGGCAGCTGCCGGCATGAGCACCACGTTCGCCACGAACCTGCCGGCGTCGCTCGGCGGGACGTCGGCGGTGACGACGGCGCTCGGTTCGGTCGTGATCCCGACCCTGACGGTCCTGCCGTCCAGCGGCTCGGTGCCGAACAACTGGAACGTCGACCTCGATCTCACCGCGGCGGTCCTGAGCGTCTTCGATCCGGCGACCGACCCCGCCGGCCAGGTCAATCTGCTGATCGACGTCTCGTGGACGGGCTACGTCGCCGGGCCGGCCATTGCCCCGGCAACCGCGCACATCGCCATCGTTCCCACGCAGGACACGACGGCGCACGGCGCGGGCGTCCGCGGTCGCGGTGTCTACGGAACGACGCCCGCTGCAGCCACCGGCACGTCGTCGACCGCGCCGCCCGTGGTCGGCGTCGAGTTCCTCGGTGGCGGCGGATACCCGACACTGATTCCCGCCAAGACGGAGTACATCGGTGCGTCGTGCGGTGGCAGCGCTTCCGGGTTCTACCAGCTCTTCTCGAACTGCAACCGCTTCGACTTGGCCAACTCCGGCCTCACGATGACGCCCGACAACCCCGTGACGCCGAACATCTACACGGTGTCCTCCGGAGCGCCGCCCGTCGACGTGACGAAGGTCGGGGTCACGCCGAACACGACCGACGACTCGGTGGTCACGTTCCCGCTCGGCTACACCTTCAACTACCCGGGTGGGAGCACGACGACCATCAAGCCGTGCACGAACGGCTTCATCTGGCTCGATCCGGCGATGACGGTGACGGACTACAACCCGACGCTGATCGAGTGGCTCGGCAACACCGCGGCGACGCCGTACACCGCCCGGGTGGCTCCGTTCTGGCACGACTTCGTCGGCACGCGCAACACGGCATCGCACCCGAACTGCGGACTGCACGTCCTCAACGACACTGCAGGTGGCCCGGGCAACACGGTCACCTACGTGACGTGGCTCAACACCTCGTCGATCAACTGCGTGACCGGCGGCGGCCAGTCGGTGTGCACGATGCAGTGCGTCTTCTACGAGGCGACCGGCCAGATCGAGTTCCGCTACGGCTCGTTCACGGAGTTCTCTGCCTCCACGACCACGCTGAGCAACATCACCGGCATCGTCGGGTTCACCCGCGGCCGCATCGGTGGCGTCAACTCGGTCGATCCGCGTTCACGCGACCTGTCGCACGAAGCGCTCGTCCCGTTCACGACGGGCGTCGAACTCACCTCGTCGCCCCACATCTTCGCCACGTCGTCCCCGCTCGCCGCGGATCCGACCTATGGCGCGCGCATGTTCGGCGGCCAGTCGGTCACGTTCGGCGTCAGTGATGTCCCCGCGGGCACGGTGCTCATGCTGATCAACCTGGACATCGTGGCGCTGCAGCCGGGCGTGCAGGTGCCGGGCATCACGGCACCGGGCTGCATGATCAGCACCGGCGTCCCGCCGCTCATCTTCGGCTGGGAGTCGGCGTTCTTCCCGGGCGCTACGTGGAACGGCGCTCTGCCGCTCGTGATTCCCCACCTGGTCTGGGACGGCGTCACGATCACGGCCCAGGCGATGGAACTCGACATCGGCGGCGGCCCGAACCTGGTCAAGTGGGCCAGCGACACGATGAAGTTCACGGTCGGCCTCGACTGATCGACGGACGCATCGACGGTACCGCGTGTACCGAGTGCGAAGGCCCGCGCCGCATCCGTGCTGCGCGGGCCTTCTGCCATCATGCTGTCCTCCCGTCCGGTGCGTGGTGCCGCTCGAACGAGGCGCGTGGATTCCGCTCCGTTGGATGCGCACGCGTCTTCATTCCCGACCGCTTGCCGCATCGAGTTCTCCGTGCAACTCTTTGCCGCCAGCTGGCTATCCGCGCATCCATGAAATCCCTTTCCATCCTCGCCATCGCGGCGTTTGCGAGCGCCGTCTCGGCGCAGAATCTCCTCCTTCCGGACAACCACCACCTGGGCGAACTCGCGACCCAGGCTCAGGCCTCCGGGTCGACGAACTGGTGGGGCACCACCGCTGCCGGTCGTCGCTTCCAGGTGCTCTACGAAGCGAGCCACTTCACGGGCAAGGCGGGCGTCGCCGGCCCGATCGACATCACGCACGTGAAGTTCCGCGGTGAAGACACCGAGAAGAACACCGGCGGTCAGACCTACTCGAACGTCACGGTCAACGTCTACAAGACGACGCTGACGTCGGCGACGATGTCGACGACGGTGTTCGCGACCAACACGGCGCCGGTTGCGCCCGCCACGACGACGCTGCTGAAGTCGGCGACGATCCCGACGGTCGTCGTCGCGCCGTCGCTCGGCACCGGGCCCAACAACTGGATGATCGATCTCGATCTCAGCGCGGCCCTGCCGCTCGGCGTGTTCGATCCGTTGAACGACGCGGCGAGCGAGTTCAACCTGCTGGTCGACATCACATGGACCGGGTACACGGCCGGTCCGGCGATTCCGCCGTCGACCGCGACGATCCCGATCATCGCGACGCAGGACACCACGGCGCACGGCGCCGGCATCCGCGGCCGCGGCATCTACGCCACCACGCCGACGGCGACTTCCGGTACGGCCAGCACGAGCCCGCCCGTCGTCGGGATCGAGTTCGCCGGCGGCGGCGGCTATGCGTCGCTGATCCCTGCCACGACCGAGTACATCGGTGCGTCCTGCGGCGGCTCCGCGTCGGGGTTCTACCAGCTCTTCGTGCACAACCAGCCGTTCGACCTGGCCAACAACGGCCTGACGCTGACGCCCGACGTGCCTCCGCCCGCGGCGCCGAACTTCTACACCGTGTCCCTCGGGGCGCCGCCCGTCGACGTCACGAAGGTCAACGCGGTCGCCAACTCCACGATCGACGACGCGGTCCTCGCGTCGACGTCGATGGGATTCAGCACGCCGTTCCGGTTCCCGGGTGGATCGACGTCGTCGATCCGCCCGTGCACCAACGGTTTCGTGTGGATGGACGTCGCGATGAGCGCGTCCGACTCCACGCCGTCGCTCGTCGAGTGGCTCGGCAACACGGCGGCGACGCCGTACACCGCGCGGTTCGCGCCGTTCTGGCACGATTTCGACGGCGGTGAGAACACGGTGACGCACCCCGGTTCGGGCCTGCACGTGGTGGCCGAGACCGTCGCCCCCGGTGCGAACCGCTGCTGGGTCACGTGGCTCAACACCGGTGAGTTCAACACGGTCGCCGGCGGCGGCCAGTCGGTGAACACGCTCCAGTGCGTGTTCCACGAAGCGACCGGCGTCGTCGAGTTCCGCTACGGGGCGATGAGCCTCATCACCGACAGCAGCATCGGCAACTTCACGAACGGGATCGTCGGCTTCACCCGTGGCCGCATCGGCAGCGTCAACTCGGTCGACCCGCGTTCGCGCGACCTGTTGCCCGAAGCGATCGTGCCGTTCACGACGGGGGTCGAGCTGGCGTCGTCGCCGCACATCTTCGCGACGTCGACTCCGCTCGCCGCGGCCGCGACCTACGGCGCACGCCTGTTCGGCGGGCAGTCGGTGACGTTCGGCGTCAGCGACGTGCCCCCTGGCACCGTGCTGATGATGGTGAACCTGGACATCGTGGCCCTCCAGCCGGGCCTGCAGCTTCCGGGCGTCACCGCTCCCGGGTGCATGATCAGCACCGGCATCCCGCCGCTCATCTTCGGCTGGGAGTCGGCTTTCTTCCCCGGTGCGACGTGGAACGGCACCCTGCCGCTCGTGATCCCGCACGTCGTGTGGGACGGCGTCACGATCACCGCCCAGGCGATCGAACTCGACATCAGCGGCGGCCCCAACCTCGTGAAGTGGGCCAGCGACACGATGAAGTTCACCGTCGGCCTCGACTGAGCCCGACGACGGCTGCGGCCGACCTCGAAGGCCCGCGCGGCGTGATCGCCGCGCGGGCCTTCGGCGTTCGTGGCTGCGGGTGCCGGCCACGAGGTCGAGACCGGGCTCCCGGGTCGGCGTGGCGCCATCGCATGCTCTCGTCGAGCGCAGCGACCACCGTTCGGGCTCGCCCGCGGTTTCACGTGCCGCGGCGGGCCGCCGCGGGACCGGCGCCCGGGCCACCGGGCATTCAAGCCCGCGTCGCGGCACGCCCGATAGGACCGGGGCATGCGCGTCACCGCCACGGAGCTGCACGGCGTCCTCCGGATCGAGCCGGAGGCGTTCACGGACCATCGCGGCTCGTACGTCGAGATCTTCGACACCGACAAGTACCGCGAGATCACCGGCGGTCGCACGTTCGTGCAGGACGACATCTCCGTGTCGCACACGAACGTCTTGCGCGGGCTGCACGGCGACTGGCAGACGACGAAGCTCGTCAGCGTGTTGCACGGCGAAGGCTACGCGCTGCTCGCCGACAACCGTCCCGACTCGCCGACGTACCGCCGCTGGCAGTCGTTCGCGCTGACCGGCGACAACCGTGTGCAGCTGCTGATCCCGCCGGGCATCGGCAACTCGGTGCTCGCCGTGCAGGGGCCGCTCGTCTACTGGTACAAGCAGGATCAGCACTGGGCGCCGGGACGACAGTTCACGATCCGCTGGGACGATTCGGAGTGGGGGTTCGAGTGGCCGATCGCCGCGCCGATCCTCTCCGCACGCGACACGAAGGGGGGCTATGTCCAGGCGACCTAGAGCGTTCGTCACCGGCTTCACCGGCATGGTCGGCAGCCATCTCGCCGACTGGCTGCTCGCGAACTCGGACTGGGACGTGCACGGGTTCCTCAGATGGAACGAGGACCTGGCGAACGTCGACCATCTCTTGCCACGCGTCAACGACCGCGACCGGGTGCATCTCGTCTACGGCGACCTGAACGACCATCCCTCGCTCGAACGCGCCGTGGCGAAGGTCCAGCCCGACTACGTGTTCCACCTGGCGGCGCAGAGCTACCCGCAGACGAGCTTCACCGCGCCGATCGAGACGTTGCAGACGAACATCCTCGGCACGGCGGCGCTGCTGGAGGCGATTCGTCACGGGGGCGGCAAGCCCGTCGTGCACGTCTGCGCCTCGTCGGAGGTCTTCGGTCGTGTGCCGGCGAAGTTCCTGCCGATCGACGAGGACGTTCCCTTCCATCCGGCTTCGCCGTACGCGATCAGCAAGGTCGGGACCGACCTCGTCGGCCGCTTCTACGCCGAGGCCTACGGCATGTGCGTGATGACGACGCGCATGTTCACGCACACCGGGCCGCGGCGCGGCGACGTGTTCGCCGAGTCGACGTTCGCGAAGCAGATCGCGTTGATCGAGGAGGGGCGGATCCCGCCCGTGCTCCGCACGGGCAACCTCGAGTCGATGCGTACGTGGTCGGACGTGCGGGATGCGGTGCGTGCCTACCACCTCCTCGTCACGAAGGACCCGACCCCAGGCGCGTACTACAACATCGGCGGCTCCTTCTCGTGCACCGTCGGCGACATGCTGAAGCACCTGCTGTCGTTGTCGACGCGCGACGACATCGAAGTGGTCACGGACCCAGAACGCCTGCGTCCGATCGACGCGGACCTGCAGGTGCCGGACACCACGAAGTTCCGGCGCCACACCGGCTGGGAGCCGGTGATCCCGTTCGAGCAGACGATGCAGGACCTGCTCGACCACTGGCGCGATCGCGTTCGCAGCGGACGCAACTTCCTCGTCCGCTGAACGGTGCTGGCGTGACGGTGCTCGTGCCCGTGCAGCAGATCGACGAGGTCGCCCGGCGCAATCCTGGCGGCGGCGCGGGGTACCACGAACAGCAGACCCGCGACCTGTACGACCCCGCGATCGAGCATCCGCGGCAGGTCTTCCACGAACTGCTCTGTCAGGCGGTCGCGGCAGGTCCGGTGCGCACGGTCCTGGAGATCGGTGTGGGCAGGCACGGCGCCCGCCATCACGCGCTGCGGCTCGTCGCGGAACGGGTCGTCAGCGTGGACTCCGCGGCGCGGCTCCGTCGCCTCGAGGAGGGCAGGGTCATGGACCGCGAACGCTCCGTGTGCATCGTCGGCGAAGGGCACGAGCCCGAGGTGCGGGCCGAAGTCGAACGCGCGGCGAGCGGCTGCGACGTGCTCCTGATCGACGCCGGCGACCGGTACGCCAGGACCGCCGCGGCGTGGCGCGGTTTCGCCGGCCTCGTGCGGCCCGGCGGCCTCGTCGCGATCGTGGATCGGTGCCAGGCGTGGCCGCGGGCAGCGCGACACGACGGCGTGGATCGCTTCGCGTACGACCTCGCGACGCGCTGGCTCGGACCGCGGGGTCGCGTGCTGGAGCGCCTCGGCTCCGACCACGCGATCCACTGCTACCGGCGTGTCGCCGACGACGACGAGGGCGCCGCGTTCTGGCCGATGCCGGCCGCGGAGCCGGGACCCGTTCCCGTCGGTGGGGCGCCGGCCGGCTTCTGCTGGTTCGTCGACGGCGAACGCTGGATCGCGGCGCGGGGCGACTTCGACGTCTTCGACGCGGTCGATGTCGAACGCGGCGGCGCATCGCTCGCGTTCGTCGCCGACTCGGAGGCGGCGCTGCGGTCGGCCACCGACCGGTGGCTGCGGGCGGAGCGACTCGCGCACGACGTGCTGCGCGCGCTGGCACGGCGCGACGAACCGGGGTTCCGGCGGTCGTGCGACGAAGCAGCTGCAGGCCTGGCGGCGGAAGGGGCGTGGTGGGTGGACGCCTTGCAGCGCACGCCGCACAGCACGCCCTTGCTGCGCGTGGCCGGGGCACTCGAGTGTGTGCTCGGTCGCCACGACGTCGCGGCCGCGCTGCTGCGCGCCGCCGTGGATCTCGACTTCGCCGATTCGGGCGGGATCGCGGCGCTCGTCGCCGTCGAGCAGTGGCTGCGCGGCGACGACGCGGCCGCGAAGGAACTGCTCTCGACACTGAAGCGCCGCGTCGCCGCGCGCGAACGGACCCGCGTCTGCCTGGCGGAGCTCTCGGGGCACGTTCTGTGGACGCAGCCGCGCCTCCTGCACGAACGCTCGGCGATCACATGGGTCGGTCCGGGCGGCGGCGACGCGATGGCCGCGGCGCGTCGACTCGGCATGCAGATCACGTGGATCCCGAACGGCCACGCGGTGCCGGCGGCGGCTGCTCCTGGCGCTCGCATCGTGCCGCGGGTGATCGGCGGGGCGCCGGGTCGGTCGTCGTTGTGGCTCGATCCGGAGGACGGGTCGCTCGCGGTGCAGCGGTGGGCGCCCGCGTTCGAACGCGAACGGCGGACGACGCAGCGCGAGATCGGACCCGTGGCCACCACGACGCTCGACGTGCTGCTCGAAGAGGGCGGCCTCGTGCCCGCGGATCTCGACGTGCTGGTGCTCGATGTGCCCGGTGCCGCTGCCGCGGTGCTGCGGGGCGCCGAACGGTCGCTCGCCCACGTGCGCACACTCTGTCTCGCGGTGCGGCACCAGTCGGTGTTCCCGGACTCCCTGCCGCACCCGGAAGTGCTGCAGCGGGTGACCGAGACGGGACTGCACTTCGCCGGGTGCGAGCCGGGGCTCCGGGCGTCCGAGGCCTTCGCGTTCTTCCAGAGGCCGGTGCCATGAGAACGCCGCACGTCTATGTGTTCGACAACGGGCCGCAGAGATTGCGTGTCGTGCAGCGTGCGGTGGTCCGCCACTTCGCGGCTTGCGGCGTGCGCGTGGCGATCGGCGTGCCGTCCGGCGACGAATGGGTGTTCGGGGATCTCGCCGGCGCGAACGTCGAACTCGTCGTGTCGCCGCTGCCGGCGAGCGCTCGAGGCACGATCGTGGACCTGGCGCGGTGGTGCCCCCGCGGTGCCGCAGCGATCGACCTGTCGCTCGATCGGTATCCGGACACACGCTCGCCGAACTGGAAGTCCCTGGCGCTCGTGGCCGCTCGCGGCGTTCGCGCCGCCGGACTCCCGGACGCGCTCGAGCCCGACGCGACCGTCGTGCCGATGGCGGACCTGCCGCAAGTCGCACTGCCGTGGACGCCGGAACGGCCGTCGGTCTGGCTCGATCTCGATCGCTGTCGCGACCCGCAGGTGCACTTCGTGTTCGACGTCGAGCGCCTGCTCGCGGTGCTGCCCGAGCACGACTTCGTGTGCAGCGCGCCGGTTCGGCTCGCCCATGGGCGTCTTCGCGACGTGAGCGCGTGGAGCCTGCTCCAGCGCGCGACGATGTCGACGAAGTGCGATCTGCTCGTCGGTAGCAGCTGGTCGTCGTTCGCACTCACGTTGCACGAGGCGAACCGCTGGAAGCCGAAGATCGTCTGCGGCTACGACCCGTTCACCTACGCGCCGCTCTGGGACTACTCCGGGAGTCCGCTCGAACACGTCGCGACGATGGCGCAGCTCGCCGATTTCCTGCGGTCGCAGGCCGCGGCGCTTCAGACCGCGCGGGCGTAGATCGCGTCGAGCTGCTCGGGGAAGCCGTTCGGTGCCGAATCGACGCGGCGGAAGCCGAGTTCGGCCAGGAGCGCGTCCATGCGCGGCGCCGTCCACGACCCCGCGTAGATCTCCGTCTCGCTCAGCTCCAGCACCAGCAGATCGAACGCGCGAAGCGAGCGCCGTGCGCCGGCGAGAACCCGGTGCTCCACGCCCTGCACGTCGATGTAGAGCAGGTTGCACGCCGCGAGGGCGGCGGGCTCGGCAGCGAACCAGTCGTCGAGGGTCACGGTGGGCACCTCGATGCGGTGCGCGTGCCGATTCTGCTGGTGGAAGGCCGAGCGTTCGGGATGCAGCTCGAGGAACGAGCTGTTGCCGGTCTGTTCCCCGACCCAGAAGGGCAGCGTGCCGCGTTCGTCGGAGATCGCGACGGGCACGGTGCGCCAGTCGGCGTCGGCGGGGGCGTGGGCCGCCGCTGTCCTGACGAGTTCCTCGTACGCGGCCGGAACGGGCTCGAAGGCGACGAGCGTGCGGATCCCGAGGCGGCCCCAGCACGGCAGTTCGTCGCCGACGTTCGCGCCGACCTGCACGACGCCCCGGATCGTGCGCACGAGGTCGGGACGTCGCCACAGGACGTGGGGCGGGAACGTCGCCGTGATCTCCGCCGTGCGCGCCACGTCGAGCTGCGTCCGCCACGCGACGAGCAGGCGCTTGCCGAGTTCGGCCCGGCCGAGCCAGCGAGCTGCGTTGGCAGCGAGGACGACGGCGCGATGCGCCGTCGGATGCGCGCGGAGAAGCTCGGGCCGGGGTCCGACCGCGAGCATGTGGTACTGCCCCGGGATGGCGCGCAGCAGGTGGAACATGGCCTCGCCGGTCCGGCCCGCGGCGGCGCAGCACAGAGCGAGCGCACGCTGCGTGGGGAGGTGGTCCGGTGCGGCAAGGTGGCTGTCGCGCAGCGTCCCGAGCACCGCCGGTACGAACGGCGCCAGCTCCTCCGCGGCGAGTGCGATCGTGTCGGATCGGATTTCGAGCAGGGCGGCGGCGAGCGGTGCGAGGCGGGCCAGCACGGGAGCGAGTGCGTCGAGGGCGCTGCGTTCGGCATCGGCGTGCCGCGTGCTCACGCGCACTTCCGGGAGCAGGTCGCCGCCCTCGGGCACGGCAGTGACGGCGACGCGGGTCCCGTCGGCCGCGGTCTCGTGGCGCCACGTCGGAACGAGCGCCGTGGGGGGCGGAGTCAGCAGCATCCGAGCACCTCCGGCGTGCGGCGGCGAAGCGACGCGGCGACAAACTCGAGCACGGCTTCCATGGTGTCGAGGTACTGCAGCGGGTTGCCCGGATAGTCCCAGAACGTCGGCGACGTCTCGGATCGGTAGCCGCACACGGCGCGCGGGCGACGGCGGTTGGGTTCCGTGTAGGTGCAGCAGAACGGCCCGCTGCCCTTGCCGAGCACGACCGCGCACTGCTCGCTGACGGCAGACAGATCGCGCAGGTCGAGGTGCGAGACGTCGACCACGTTCGCCGCGTTCACGGCCTGATGGCGCGTACAGAGGAGCAGGTGGTTCGGGAATGCGCGTGCCATCGCATCGAGGTCGAAGGTGAAGTCCGATTGCCCGCTGCGGCAGACGCTGTTGTCGACGTAGATCGCCGGGCGCGTCACCCGTGGCGTCACCGCGCGCGGCGCGAAGTCGATCATCGGGACGCGGTCGAGGAGCGCGGACGGATCCCACGCGACGCCGTGCGCGGCGAGCTGGCGCCGGCAGACTTCGACGACGTTG
This sequence comes from Planctomycetota bacterium, assembly GCA_016794565.1. Taxonomy (GTDB): domain Bacteria; phylum Planctomycetota; class UBA1135; order UBA1135; family UBA2386; genus JAEUHQ01. The sequence goes on from JAEUHQ010000124.1 coordinate 85,572, forward strand.
CGCCACTGGTGGTTGCCGGTGTCCTCGTACTCGCCGAGCCAGGTGCTCACGGCGAAGTGGCGGTCCGGGCAGTCGGCGGCGAGATCGTAGAGCACTGTTCGGCCGCGCTCGGGGTAGGCGGATCGCTGCACGGTGAGGCGCTGGCCGGCGAGGTCCTCGAAGAGGTACGCCTGGTTCGCGTACGCACCGAGCACCACGAGGAAGCGCGGGTCGGCCGCGAGTGCCCGGTACAGGGGCCGACTGAACAGCTGGTCGCCCGCGTGCAGGTTGTTGAAGAGGTAGAGCGGGATCATGTGGCACCGGCGTCGGGGCCGAACAGGCGCAAGAACAGCGCGTCCCAGAACACCCGGGCCGTGTAGCAGCGGTTCGCCCTGCGGCTGCCGGCTTCGGCGATGGCGCGGCGTTCGTCTTCGTGGGCGAGGTACCAACGAGCCTTCGCGACGAGGTCTTCGTAGTCGCGGAAGGGCACGTACTCGCGGAAGGGCACGAAGAAGCGGTCGACGTACGGATTCACGTCGCAGAGCAACATTGCGCCGCACAACGGCACTTCGAAGATGCGGCCCTTCAACTGGCGAACGCGGTCCTTGGTCAAGACGATCGAGATGCGCGATCGCTGGTAGACGCGGGCGTACTCGGCGTTCGAGAGTCGTCGCGCCGGGTCGGTGGCGCTCGAACCCGGAGCGTGGATCTCGATGCGGCCGTCGGCGCGCAGGCGGGGCAGGAGGTCTTTCCTCTGCTGCAGGAAGCGCATCTCGCCGAGGAGCGAGACGTCGATGGGGCGGTCGCCGCCGGGGTCGTGGTACCACGCCGGGTTCTTGGGCGTGAAGGACGGCCACGCCCGCGGCAGGTCGAACTCCGTCGCGTCCAGCACGACGTTCAGGTCCGCGAGGTCGGAGTGAGCGCGGTCGTGCTTCAGGATGCGGCTGTCGAGCCACACGTACGCGACCTTGCTGCCGGCCGCCTGTGCGGCGCGAAGCGCGGACGGCGCGGGGTTGCCGCCGTGCGCGAAGTCGTACGTGCACAGCACCGCGTGTGCGTCGGTGCCGGGCGGCGCGGCGAGATCCGCGGCGGTGATGGGACGCCCGTCGTGCAGGCGCTCGTCGTGGAGCAGGAGGGACGACGTCGCCGCGTCGGTCTGGCGCAGTGAGTCGACGAGGTTGTCGTGGTTGATCGACGGCCCCGAGGTGCCCCAGGTGCTCGAGTAGCGTTCGATGACGAAGGTCACGTGCACGCGCCGGCGCGGGCGGACGACGAGCCAGCGGCGCCCGTTCGCTTCGGCCGTGTTCGCACGGTGCCGTGGGTCCCAGAGATGGAGCTGGTCGGCGAGGTCGGCGGCGGAGCGTGGCCCCTTGGCGTGGGCCAGCGGGAGCAGCAGCACGCCCTCGCCGCGCGGCAGCAGGTAGATGCACCTGGCGACGTGCGCCTCGTCGAGGTCGTTGCCCGCGACCACCCAGAGCGTGGTCGGCGGAAAGCGCCCGAGCAGGTCGCGCAGGGCATCGGGTGCGGAGCCCGGATGTGCGTCGCCTCGCCCGGTGCCCAGCGTGGCGAGGTTCGGCACCGCCTCGCGAAGGCGCCGCAGTTCGCCCGCGGGCAAGGTGCCGGCGACCACGACGTCGGTGAGGCCGTGGGCCGCGACGAGCCGGAGGACCAGCGACGCGGTGTCCGCGCGATCCGGGGAGAGCGTGTGCATCCGGGGGCGGCGCGGGGGCGCCGTTCGACGGGCATCGGCACTCGGCGAGCGGCCCCTTGAGCGGCGGGCCCCGATGGGAACGGGCTCTCGGCGCGGTCGGTCTCAAGCCGGGGGGCGCACCCGTTCGATGCCTTGCGGCAGAGAAACGATGGCCGAGCCACCTCCTGCGCCGCCCGACTCCCGCGCCGTGACCGCGGCCTGCGCAGGCGCTTTCGCCGCGGCCGACGAGTGGTTCGCGGCGGGGAGGACGCTCTTCGATCTGGAGCCCGCGGCCACGACAGGACTCGACGAACTCGTCCGGCGCCTGCTCTTCCACAACCTGCAAGTGTGGCACTACGAAGACCACGGTCGCACCGACGAGGACGCGCTGATCCTGATCGGGTGGCGGGGTGCGATGCGGCACAACAAGCACCGCAACGAGAGCATCAACGCGATCGACGCGCTGTTCCTCGCGAACCATGCGCCGACCGCGCCGCTGCACTCGGAGTCGCTCGGCGCGCTGCTCGATCGGATCACGATCCTCGACCTGAAGCGGCGCAACTTCCGCCTGCGCGACACGGCAACCGCGGATGCGGTCCGGCAGCAGCGCGACGAACTCGTCGACTACGCGGCGGATCTCGCGGACCGCCTCGCGAGTGGCCGGGTGCGGGTGCAGAAAGTTCCGCGCCTCAAGCTCTACCTGCCCGTGGCACCGGTCGGCGGCTGACGGGAACGCAGGGATGCGAGCGCCGGGGCGCTGCGGTAAGGTCTCCGCATGCTGCGCGCCGTGCTCTCGTGGTCGTGGATCGTGACCTCGCTGCTCGCGCAGCAGGTCGCGGAGGGCCCTGAACCGAACCAGACACCCGCGACCGCCACCGTGCTCGCGTGCGGGCGCGAAGGCGTCGGTTCGATCTCCACGTCGCTCGACGTCGACTGGTGGAAGATCACCGTCGTGGCGGGGAGCGAGATCCTCGTCGAGACCATGCCGGGCGCCGGCACACAGATCGGCGACACCGTCGTGACGTTGTTCGACTCGAGCGGCGCGCCGCTCCGCACGAACGACGACGGTGTCGGTTGCGGCCGCTACTCGCGGCTGCGCCTCGCCGACCTCGCCGCGGGCACGTACTACCTCGCCGTCGAGCGAGGGGCGTTCGCCGCGCTGTCCGGGAGCTACGTACTCGACGTGCGTTGCGCCGTCCCGGCGACGCTCGGTGCGCCGCTGATCGTGAACGAGGGCGCCGAGAACAACGACCCGCGCTCCGGTGGCACACCGACCACGATCGTGCCCGACGTGCGCGTCAACGGGCTCCTGTCGTCGACGGGCAGCACGGGCGATCACGACTTCTACCGCTTCACCCTGGCGCAGGCATCGTTCGTCCGCGCGAGCGTCGCGGCGACCGCGTCGCATCCGACGCCGCCCGTGGCCGACGACCTCGTGCTGGCTCTGTACGACAACACGGTCCCGCCCGCTGTGCTCGCGTCGTCCTTCACGGGAAATGGCTTCGGCGCCTTCGACGCGTCGATCGGCATCTGGCTCGCGCCGGGCACCTACCAGGTCGCGGTGCGCGGATGGCGCGGCAGCATCGCCGGTCGCTACTACCTGGACGTGCGGACGACGGTCGGCGCGACCGCCTCGGCGAACGCGAACGGTTGCGCCGGGCGCGCTCTCGACGTCGCACGGACGAACAGCGGCCCCGGCGCGCCACTCGGCCTCGAACGCCCGGTACTGGGCCGTACCTACGCGTTGCAGGGCAGCGGGCTCGGCGGCTCGTCGATCGGAATCCACCTGTTCGGCGTGACGCCGGCGTCGCTCGACCTCGGGCCGTTCGGGGCAGCGGGTTGCACGCTCGCGCTGTCGTGGATCGACCTGCTGGCGTTCATCACGGACGCTGCGGGCAATGCCGCGGTCGTGTTGGCGCTCGGCGAGGATCCTTCGCTGCTCGGCGTGCCGCTCGAGACGCAGGTCGCGATGCTCGACGGTTCGAATGCGCTGGGCATGACGTTCAGCAACAGCGTTTCCGCGGTCATCGGGAACTGACGTCGGCACGCGGCACGCGGATCGTGAAGCGTGCCCCGCGCGCCCCGTTCGCCGCCGTGATCGTGCCGCCGTGCGCGGTCACGATGCGGTGCACGATCGAGAGCCCGAGCCCCGTGCCCTTGCCCGGGTCCTTCGTCGTGACGAACGGCTCGAAGATGCGGTCGCCTAGTTCGGCGGAGATGCCAGGGCCCTCGTCGGAAACCACCAGTTCGACCGAGTCGGAAAGGGCTCGGCACGTCAGCTCGATACGCCCGCCGCTGGGGGAAGCGTCGAGGGCGTTGCGCACCAGATTGAACAGGACCTGTCGCCACTCGGACGCGTCGCCCGTGATCGCGGGGCCGCCGCGTTCGGCCGCGATCGAGAGGCGCACGCCGGCGTCCTTCGTCTGGTGTTCGAACAACGGAGCGATCTCCAGGATCTCGGTGCCGAGCCAGACGGTCTCGCGCCGGCCTGCGTCGTGGCGTGCGAACCGCAGGAGTCGCGTCGTGATGTCGCGGGCGCGCATGGCCTCCTTGCGCACGATCTGCAGGTACTCGCGCAGTCGCTCTTCGTCGCCGGTGCCGCCCTCGCGCAGCAGTCCCTCGGCGCACGCGGCGATGCTCGCAAGCGGGTTGTTGATCTCGTGGGCGATGCCGGCGGCCAGCGTGCCGAGCTGCGCGAGCTGCGCGCTGCGCAGAACTTCGCGTGAGCGCTCTTCGACGCGCCGCTCGAGGTCGCGTCGGTTCTCCCGCAGCTGACGCGCCATCGTCGAGAACGCGGCCGCCAGGTCGCCGAGCTCGTCGCCCGCCCGTACGCGGAGCGCTACGTCGTCGCGTCCCGCCCCGAGCGCCTGTGCTCCGTCGCGCAGAGCCTGAACCGGCACCAGCACGCGGCGGTGGAGCAGCCAGGCGAGGGCCGCGACGGTCGCCGCGCTGGCGACGCCGAGGAGCATCATGAACTGTGACATCGCGTCGCTGCGGCGATCGAGTTCGCCGCCGATGCCCCGGCTCTCGCCCTCGACCAGGTGGGCGAGGACCTCTGCCCCGTGCAGAGCGACTGCGAGCGGCTCCTTCAGTGCGCCGACGGTTGCGTCGCGACCGAGCAGGTCGGCGATGGTGTCGAGCGAAGTCCGGGTCCGCTCCAGCGCCCCCGTCTCGGCCCGCGTGTGCTCCTCCTCCGAAGGATCGTCGCCCCGGTGGAACCGTGAGAACGTGGCCACCGCCGTACGCTGGTGGTGCTGCACGTCCGCGATCACGAGCGGATGCGTCGCCTCGTTCGCCTCGGGTACCGCTTCGACCCACTGTTCGATGCCGTGGAGTTCGTCGACGAGCGATCGGGTCAGCGAGACCTCGCGCAGCTCTTCGAACATGCGCTGGAGGTCGTGGTGGACCGCGCGCGCGTCGAAGACGACGAGCCACAGGCCCGCGACGACGACGAGGCAAAGCGGCAGGAAGGCGATCGCCAGCGTCTGCCGCAGCGAGCGGCGCCGGTGCGGCGCGGCGGTGGATTCAGTGTCGGTTGTCACGTCGCCAAACGAGGTCGAGGCCGATGGTGACCGCATGATCGTCGCGGAGGACGCCGAGGCGGCTGCGCCGGGGCAGGCCGTACTCGGTGACGTCGACGGTCCCGTGGCCCTGCAGTCGCAGCGGCTGGCCGGCGAGGCTGCATTGCCACGTCTGCATCGGCTGGCGGACGAGTCGACCGTCGAGCTGCAGACCGCCGAGCCAGACGCGCTCGAGCACACCGGGCACGGGCGACGTCGAAGTGCGCACGAGCTTGCCCCGGTAGTGGATCTCGCTGCCGGTGTGGACGCCGAGCAGACGGCGAAGGTCCACTTCGGCCAGTGCGTGGCCCACGGGCGACAGGGACCCGAGGTCGAGGCGGAGTTCGAACTCGGAACCCTCCGGCTTCGGATCGAGGCGCAGGTTGCCGGTGAAGCGCGTGCACGCGGTGAGAAGCTCGCCGTCGTCGCCCTCGACGAGGAAGCGGACCGTGGAGGCCTCGGTGTCGAGCGTGAACGTCGTCGCGGTCTTCGCCGGGGGCGCGACGGGCGGCGCCGGCAGTTCGATCGCACGCGGCGGAGGCGAAGGTGCTGGTCGCGGGGCCGGTCGCGCGCGGAGGGAGAACGCGACGGTGGCGGCGAGGAGCGGCACCAGGACGCGCGGATCCAGGAGCGTGCGGTTCATGCGGACGCCGCGCGGAACGCGCGCCAGAACGACGGCTTGAGCAGGTCGCGTGGGTGGATGCTGTCGCCGGTCAGAGTGACGACGAGGTCCGCGAGACCGGGGTGCTTCACGGCGTACGCGAGGAACCGCCGCACGAGCCAAGGGTGGCGCAGTGCGCGTTGGAGCAGCGCGGACGCTCGCGCGCGCGGAACGATTTCGCGGTTGCGCTCCACGACGTAGCCGCGCATCAGTGCCTTTTCTCGGGCCGGTTCGTGCAGCGACTCGGCGATGGCAGAGCCGAGGGCGCGCGCGCCGAAGAGCGCGAAGTAGATGCCTTCGCCGGTGAGCGGGTCCACGTAGCCGCACGCGTCGCCGACGAGCGCGACACCGGGCATGGTCTGTCGCGTCGTCGAGTACGCGAGCGGTCCGATGCCGCGCCACGGCGAAGTGCGGCGGGCCCCGGCGAGACGCGCCGCGAGGGCCGGGTGCTTCGCCACGTGCTGCCCGACGAACTCGTCCCAGTCGGCCGCGTCGCGCGTGCGCAACGCGCTCCGCGGCAGGATGAGGTTCACGCTGAACTCGCCGCCGTCGATCGTCGTCGCGGCGAAGAAGCCGTCGGGGAACAGGTGCACCTCCGCCGTCGGCATCGGCGTGACGCCAGCGTAGTGCGTCACGAGAGCGAACCGGTCGAGCCACTTCGTCTGACGTTGGACGCCGAGAGCCCGGGCGACCCGCGAGTGCACACCGTCGGCGCCGACCACGAAGCGGGCGTCGCATCGGACCTCGTGGCCGTCCGCGGCGCGCAGCACCGCGCCCGTGACCCGCCCGTCGTCGTTCCGCCGCAGCGAGACGAACTCGTGGCGCGGCATCCATTCGGCGCCGGCGGCCTCGGCGGCGTCGCACAAGAGCATGTCGAGGCGTTCGCGCCGGACGCCGATACCGTGGGACGCGCTCGCCGGCCGGTCGGAAAGGCGCCGGAAGCGGCCGAGCGCTTCGGCGCCGTAGCCGTGGAGACGCATGCCCCGCACGAGGAGCGGTCCGAGGGCCGCGAGCGGTGCGTCGATCCCGAGCGCTGCGAGGTACGGTTCGCATTGCGGACTGAGGAACTCGCCGCACGGCTTCTCGCGTGGGAACTGCTTCTTGTCCGCGAGGCGGACCTCGAAGCCGTCGCGCGCGAGCCGGTTCGCCAGAGCGCTGCCGCCGGGGCCGGCGCCGATGACGAGCACGTCACACCGCATGCTGCCTCCCGATGCGTCGGTCGGCTCCCGCGAGCAGGAGCGGCAGGACCACGAGGGCCATGAAGGCGCCGGCTGCGATCGTCGTCGTCGCGAGAAGCGAGAACTCGATCGTCGTGGCAAGGCGGCTCGTGGCCGTGACGAGGAACCCGAGCATCAAGAGGCCGCTCGACAGTGCCATTCCCCGACCGCAGTGCCGCAACGCGGTGCGCACGGCGGAGAGCGGCTCTTCGTGGATCCGGTGCAGGCGATAGTCGTGCAGCAGGTGGAGCGAGTTGTCGACGATGAGTCCGAGCATCGTGCTCGCGATCATCGCCGTGGCGACGGAGACGGGCCGGCCGAGCCAGGCCACGATGCCGTACACCCACAGGCACGGCACGAGGTTCGGCAGCATCGTGAGTGCTCCGAGCCGGAACGAACGGAGCCCTGCGCTCGCAGCGAGGAAGAGGACGAGCAGCGTGAGCCAGAAGCTGCTGAAGAGCCCGTTCATCAGCGCGACGGAGTCGCGCGCGATTTGCACCGAGGGGCCGGCCGCGACCAGCCCGTCGAGGCCGAGCACTCGCGCCGCGCGGTCGATCTCGTCGAACAGCGGTGCGCGGACGCCGCTGCCGCCGGCGGACAGCAGCAGTGGGACGGCCAGATCTCCTTCGGACCCCGATCGTGCGGGACCGGCCAGGCCCGCGGCACCGGGCAGCGTGTGCACGGCGGCGACGAAGGGCAGAAGGCGCGACGCGACCGTGCCGGGGGATCGTTCCGGAGCGAAGAGATGGAACGTCTCGACGCCCCCGAGCCGGTGTGCAAGGGTGTCGTGGTCGGCGCGGCACGGATCGGTCGCCGGCAGCAGCGTGAGGGGATCGTTGTCGGTGTGGAGGTCCGGAAAGCCGGCCAGCGCGAACGCGGTCGCCGCCGCCGTCGCCGAGAGCAGCAGTCCGCGGCGCCGCAGGATGGCGTCGAGCCACGGCACGCTCGGAGCACCGGGTCCGGGTTCGGCCGGCGCGACGCCGCCCTTCGCCGTGGCGAGCCAGGCGGGCAGGAGGAGGAAGTTGAACGCGTGCACCAACGCCACGCCGAAGGCCGCCCGGACACCGAAGTCGAGCACGGCGGGGATCGAACTCGTGCACAGCGACGCGAGGCCGACCATCGTCGTGGCCGTGGCGAGGAACGCGGGCTGCACCTGCACCTTGCTGGCGAACGTCGCCGCTTCGTCCGGCGGCAAGCCGTCCCTGCGACCGCGAAGGTGCGACTCGACGAAGTGCACCGACGACGCGACTCCGATCGTCAGGAGCACCGGGTCGAGAAGGGCGCCGACGGGATCGAGCGTGTTGCCGAACAGCGCCACGAGGCCGCCGGTCCACGCGATGCCGGCGAGGGCCGGCATCAGCACGGCCGCACCGAGCCGGAGGCTGCGGTAGAGAGCCGTCGCGGCGACGAGCAGGACGCCGACGAGCCAGGGCACCACGTGGTCCCGCTCCGCCGCGACGATGTCGGCGATGCGGCCTTCGATCAGCGGGAGGCCGGTCGCCAGCACCCGCAGCGTGGTGGGTGCTCGCGCGTGGGCGAACTCGACGATCCGCCGGGCGTCCGTGACCGGGTCCTCGCTGCGCAGCGACACGGTGACGAGTGCGAGCCCCGGATCGTCGATCGGCGGCGCGGCGGTGTCCGAGACGCCGGGCAGTTCGCCGATTCCGCGGCGACACTCCTCGAGCGATGCGCGATCCCCGGGCAGGATCGCGAGGTCGCCGGGGACCGAGAACCCGAGCAGCACCACTGCGTCGCCCGGAACGACGTCCGCCAGTCGGTCGAGGTTCGCTCGATCGGTGCTGTTCGGGTCCTTGAGGGCGTGGTTCTGCGCGTCGACGCGCTGCCCGCGCTGCGCCAGGGCGAAGAACGCCGTCACCGGCACGAAGACGCAGGCCAGCGCCAGAAGCCGAAGCCGGCGTCGACGTTCACGGGGCATGGTCGGGTCGGGAGCACATGACATGCCGTTCGCCCTCCTCGGAGGGCCGTGGCCGGGGCGAGGCGCAGGAACGTGCACGTCCTGCATGCCCGTTGCAAGAGTTGCCCGCTCCGGAGCGCGCGAACGGCCAGCACCAGGGCGGCCTCGGGTTCTGGGGCTGCGGGCACGTGCGTTGCATGATCGGGGCATGGTGCAGAAGCTCCTTCAGTGGGCGGGGGCCCTGTTCGTGGTCGGGCTGCTCGGCGCGTCGGTGTTCGCACTCACGATCGTGAAGGACCGTATCCGGGTCGTGGTTGCCGCAGACGAAGCCGGCGCCGGGCCGGACCCGATGGCGCTGCTGCGCGACGACCTGCAAACCGTCTCGCGGACCGTCGACGAACTGCGCATGGCGCTCGGCGGCAACTTCGAACGCCTCGGCGCGGCGCTCGAGGAGCGGGCGGAGGCTCGCCACGCCGACGTGCAGGGCATCGCGCGCGACGTGACGTCGGTGCGCGACGGGTCGGCGGCGGTGCAGCACCAACTCGCTTCGATCCTGGCGCGGATCGAAGCGCTCGAAGTGCGTGTGCAAGCGCGCGGAACGGGCGTGGCGGCAGCGCCCGTGGCCGCGGCCGAGCCACCGGCCGCGCCGGTCGAGAAACCGGTCGAGAAACCGGTCGATCCGCCGGCGCAGAGGCCCGCCGAACAAACCCCGGAGAAGCCGGCCGAGAAGCCGGCCGCGAAAACCGGGTTCCTGTCGTTCTCGGTGCCGACGGTCGCGTTCCGGTTCGACGAGCGGCAGGACTACGTGCTCGCGCCGGACCTGTGCCGTGTCGGGTTCGACGCGAAGAGCACGCTGCACGACTTCACGGGGGCTACGAGCAAGGTCACGGGCCGGTTCGCCGCCGACATGGACGATCCGGCTGGCGCATGGACCGGCGAAGTCGTGTGCGACGCGACGACCCTCGTCACCGGCGTCGAGGGGCGCGACACGAATATGTACGAGCACCTCGACACGAAGGCGCACCCGAAGATCACGTTCACGATCACGCGGTTCGTGCCGGCCGAGGGCGGTGTCGACGTCGGCAAGCAGACCGCGCGCGGCGAGATCCTCGGCACGATGTCGATCCGTGGCGTGCAGCGCGAGCTGAAGATGCCGGTCGCGATCGAAGTGGACGCGAGCAAGCGGCTCGTCGTGAAGGGCCAGACGCCGCTGAAGCTCTCCGATTACCAGGTGCCGGTGCCGAGCCAGCTCGGCCTCATCAACATGCAGGACGAGGTCGTCGTCTGGGTCGCGCTGCTCGCGCGCGTGCAGACGGGAGGCAAGAAGTGAGAGCCGCGTCCACCGTGCGCGTCGTGCTGCTCGCCGCCGCGGCCTTGCCGCTCGCGTCGTGCATCGCGTCGAACGTCGTCGCGGAACAGGACCGCATGGTCGTGCGGCCCGTCGCGTCGCTCGAGTTCCGGCCGGTGACAGCACTCGCGCTCGACGGCCTCTGGGAGTCGGTCGAACTCACCGGCGACGTCGCGGTGTCGCTGCGTCGCATCTGGTACGTGTTCAGCGCGGGTGGCTCGTACACGGCCGCGGCGCTCGCGGAAGTGGACGGCGCGCCGTCGTTCCAGACCCTGAGCGGGACCTGGGCGATGTCGCCGGAGGGTCTGTCCCTCGACGGCGCAGCGCCCGTACCGGTCGAAGAAGCCGACGGGCACGTGCGCATCAGTGCATCCACGGGCCGCGTCGTGCTTCGCAAGGGGGCGCTGCAGTGATCGACGCAGCCGAGCGCCTGTTCGACCGGACGGACTGGTGGGACCTCGAGTGCCGCGAGTTCGCGTCACTGCGTTCGGTCAGCGCCTTCCGTCTCGACCTGCTTCGCCGGTGGCTGCCGGGTGAGTGGGGGAACCGCACGGTGGTCGACCTCGGTTGCGGCGGCGGGTTCCTCGCGGTGCCGCTCGCGCGGGCGGGAGCTCGCGTGCTCGGCGTCGACACCGCGCGTCGTGCGCTCCTCGCCGGCATGGGGCGCGAACGCACGTTCCTCCCGGTCGCCGGCGATCTGCTCACGGCGCCGTTCGCCGACGGCTCGGCCGACGTCGTGCTGCTCGCGGACGTTCTCGAGCACGTGGTCGAGCCGCGACTCGCGATCCGCGAAGCGGCGCGACTGCTGCGCCCGGGCGGCCACCTGTTCGTGAACACCATCCACCGGACGTGGCGGTCGCGAGTGCTGGCGATCACGCTGGGCGAAGGGCTCGGCTTCATCCCGCGCGGCACGCACCGCTGGTCGATGTTCGTCACGCCCGACGAACTCGACGTCATGACCGCCGATTCCGGCCTGCAGCGCCGCGCCCGCACGGGCGAAGCGCCGGTCCTGTGGCGGACCGCGATCTCGCGCACCGTCGTGCTGCGCGAGTCGCCGAGTCTCGCCGTGGGCTACGCGGCCCTGTTCCAACGCATCTCCGCATGAACGACGTACGTCGCATCCTCACCGCTCTCGCGATGGCAGTGTTCTGCCACGCGGCCTTCGTGCTCGCCGTCGGTTCGATGGCGTTTGCGCTGGCAACCGGCCTGCAGCACGGCCAGGGCACGCTGACCGGTCTCGCCGCGGGCGCGGCGAACACGCTGCTCATCGCCCAATTCCCGCTGCTGCACTCGTTCCTGCTCGGCAAGCGCGGTCGGCCGTGGCTCGCGCGCCTGTCGCCGGTCGGGAGCGGCCGCGCGCTCGCGCTCAGCACGTACGTGTTCCTGGGCTCGCTGCAGCTTCTGCTGACGTTCTGGGCGTGGTCGCCGTCGGGGATCGTGTGGCACGTGCCGCACGGCTTCTCGGGGGGGCTGCAGTACGCGCTGTTCGCGGCGGCGTGGCTCTTCCTCGTGAAGGCGCTGTCCGACGCCGGCCTCGCGGTTCAGTCGGGCGCTGCGGGCTGGTGGGCGCTGCTCTGGAACCGGCCCGTCGAATACGGCCCGATGCCGACGACCGGCCTGTTCGCAGCGTGCCGCCAGCCGATCTACCTCGGCTTCGCGCTCGTGCTCTGGACGGCGCCGGTGTGGAATGTCGACTGGCTGGCGCTCACCGCGGGCTGGACCGTCTACTGCGTGCTCGGTCCGCGGCTGAAGGAGGCCCGCTGGCAAACGATGTTCGGCGAGCAGTTCCGTTCCTACCGAGCTACCGTGCCTTACCTCGTACCGAGATTCCGCCGTTGAAGATCGCCGCCGTCGCCACCGCGTTCCCCGACCACTGGTACGACCAGCGGACGCTCACCGAGTACCTCGTCGCCGCGTATGGCGGATCGTCGAGCCTCACCGACCGGATGCGGTCGATGCACGCGAACTCGGGCATCGACGGCCGCTACCTCACGCTGCCCCTCGAGGCCTACGCAGGGCTCACCGATTTCACGAAGTGCAACGAGGCGTGGCTGCAAGGCGCCCTGCATCTCGGGGAGAAGGCGATCCGAGGCGCACTCGAACGCGCGGGGCTGCGGCCGGAGGACGTCGACGTCGTCTTCTTCTCGACGGTGACCGGGCTCGCGAGTCCGTCCGTCGAGGCGCGGCTGATGAACCGCCTCGCGATGCGGCCCGACTGCAAGCGGGTGCCGATGTTCGGCCTCGGCTGCGTCGCCGGTGCGGCGGCCGTGTCGCGCGCCGCCGACTACCTGAAGGGTCACCCGAACGGCGTCGCTGTCGCGCTGACGATCGAACTCTGTTCGCTCACGCTGCAGCGCGAAGACCGTTCGGTGGCGAACCTCATCAGTGTCGGTCTGTTCGGCGACGGCGCGGCCGCGGCAGTGGTCGTCGGCGATGCGCGGCGGGCGAAGGGGCCCGAGATCCTGCAGACGCGTTCGGTCTTCTATCCGGACACGGAGGACGTGATGGGCTGGCAGATCGGTGCGCACGGCTTCCGCATCGTGCTGTCGGCCGAGGTGCCGAACGTCGCGCGCGAGCGGGTGCCCGAAGACGTGGATGCGTTCCTGCAGAGTGCGGGTCGGAAGCGCGCGGACGTGCGGCGCTGGATCGCGCATCCGGGCGGCCCGAAGGTGCTGCAGGCGCTGCAGGAGGGCCTTGGTGTGACGAAGGACGATCTGGCGTGCAGCTGGCGCAGTCTCGCGCGTGCGGGCAACCTGTCGAGCGCGTCGGTGCTGATGATCCTCGAGGAGACGCTGCGAACGAACCCCGGCGCGGCCGGCGACCTGGGCGTGATGCTCGCGATGGGCCCGGGCTTCTGCAGCGAGTTCCTGCTGCTCCGGTTCTGAGCCCGCGCCCCTCGGCCGCGGGCCTTCGCGGGGCTGCGGCTCAGCCTGCCGCATCGGGCTTCGGCTCGTCGCCCGCGCCCTCGGTCGCGGCGTTGAGACGGTTGTAGAGCGTCTTCAGCGCGATCCCGAGCGCCTGGGCCGCCTTGGTCTTGTTGCCGTCGAATCGCTGCAGCGCGGCGGCGATCGCGAGACGTTCGAGTTCGGCCAGCTCGAGCGTGGGCAGCGTGCCGATCGACGTCGTCGCGCGTTTGCCGGCGAAGACGTGTTCGTCGACGTCCGCCGCGGTCACGACGGGTCCGTCGGCGAGCACACCGAGCCGCACGACCGCGTTCTCGAGTTCGCGCACGTTGCCGGGCCAGCGGTGCTGTCGAAGGCGCGAGACCGCCGTCTCGTCGAACGTCAGGTTCCGGCCCGAACGGGCGGCCTCGCGGGCGAGCAGCGCGCGCGCGAGCGCGGCCACGTCTTCGGGCCGATCGCGCAGCGGAGGCACATGGACCTCGAGCACCGCGAGGCGGTAGTAGAGATCCTCGCGGAACACACCGCTGTCCACTCGAGCACGCAAGTCGCGGTTGGTCGCGGCGACGATGCGCACGTCGACACGCTTCGTGGTGTCGCTGCCGACGGGGCGGATCTCGCCGAACTGCACGGCGCGCAGCAACGCCGGCTGCACGTCGGGCGGCAGTTCGCCGACCTCGTCGAGGAAGATGGTTCCGCCGTGCGCTGCGTCGAAGAGACCCGGTCGCTTCTGGTCGGCCCCGGTGAACGCACCCTTCACGTGGCCGAACAGTTCGCTCTCGACGAGCTGGCGCGGCACGGCGCCGCAGTGGAGCACGACGAACGGCTGGGCGTGGCGAGCGGACAGCGCATGCAGTCGTCGCGCGACCAGTTCTTTCCCGGTGCCGCTCTCGCCGGTGACCAGCACACTCTGCTCGGCCGACGCGAGGCGCGCGACGAGCTGGTCGAGGCGGCGGCCGGCCTCGCTCTCGGGGGGGACCGCGACGGTCGCCGTCGCCGCGAGCGCCGCCGCTCGGCGCAGGCGCTGGTTGTCGCGCAGGAGCGCGGCGTGGTTCACGGCGCGCCGGATGGTCTGCTCCAGGACGTCGAGCGCGATCGGCTTCGTCAGGAAGTCGAAGGCGCCGCGTCGCATCGCTTCCACGGCGACTCCGACCGTGCCGTGTCCGGTGCACACGACGACCGGAAGGTCCGGATCGTGCTGCTGGAGCGCGCCGAGCACGTCGATGCCGGGAGCGCCGGGCAGGTGCAGGTCGAGGAGCACGACGTCGGGCTCGTGGCGGCGCACGGCCTCGACGACCTGGGTGCCGGTGGCGTGGGTCGCGACGTCGAACCGCGCACGCCGAAGTTCGCTGGCGAGGACCGTGCGCAGACTCTCGTCGTCTTCGACGAGCAACACGCGCGGGTTGGGCGGCGCCGCCGTCATCTGGCCTTCACCCGCAGGTTGCGGTAGGCGACTTCGTCGCCGTGGTCCTGGAGTGCGATGCGGCCGCGGGGCACCTGGTTGAACGGCCAGTCGCGGAACTTGCTCGCCTTCACCATGGCGTCCCACTCGGGGCCGGCACACGGTGCGTCGACGACGAGCGCGCCGTTGAGCCAGTGCTTCACGCGACCGTCCTGCACGAGGATGCGTCCCTCGTTCCATTCGCCAGGGGTGCGCGCGACGTCCGCGGCCGGGGCGACGAGGTCGTAGAGCGCGCCCTGCCGGTGTTTCGCGTCCACTCCGTCGGCGTGGCCGCGGTCGTCCAGCACCTGGTATTCGGGCCCGGACATGAACGTGTGGTCGTTCGTCTCGGTGACGTGCCACATCACGCCGCTGTTGCCCTTGGGCGCGATGCGGAACGAGAAGCGGAAATCGAAGTCGCCGTACTCGTCGACCGTCACGAGGTCGCCGGCGCCGCTCCCGGGGCTGCACACGATCGCCGCGTCGCGCACGGTCCAGCCGCTCCTCGGCGCCTCGCTGCGGAAGCCGCGCCAGCGCTCGATGCGGAGGCCGTCGAAGAGCGAGACGAAGCCGTCCTTCTCCTCGTCCGCGGACAGGCGGTTCAGCGGGACCGGCGGCAGCGTGACGGCCCAGCCGGACGCCCACTGCGCCCCGCGTGCGACGAGCAGGCGCAGTTGCGGATCGGCCCACGTGGCGCGGGTCGCCGGCACGCCGGTCCAGACGTGGCCGAGCGTCGTGTGGAACACGCGGCCCTTGCCGAAGGTGCCGGCCGTAGCCATCGGTTCGTGGCGACCGGTGCCGCCCTGCTTCGGGTCGCTGAACGCACTCAGCAGCACCCGGTGGTCGCTGCCCTGGGCCGACCGGAGGTGGTGGTAGATCTCGTCGGGGTGCAGGCGCAGGTCGGCCATGCTCGCCGTGATCGGATGCGCGTGGTCGACGACGACGACGTCGAACGGGTGGTAGGTGCCGTGCCCGCTGCCGTCGCGCCAGAGCAGGCCGACCATCTGCTCGTACTCGGTCCAGCCGGCGAACGCGTTGTTCGCGGCGTGCACGACGACGACACCGACGCCTTCGTCCTTCACCATGCGGACGAAGGTCGCCTCGGCTTCGGCGCCCCAACGGGGACCGTTGTAGTCGAGGACGAGCACACATGGCCGCTCCGCCCCGGCTGCCGCCTGGCGCACGAAGAACGCCGCCGGGTCCTTCTCGACGGAGGCGGAGAACGCGCCCGTCTCGACGAGCGCCGACGCGATCTCGTTCGAGGTCCACTGCCACTCGTGGTTGTTCGCGCCGGTCAGGACGACGGCCGGCAGCGTCGGACGGGGCGGCGATGGCGGCGCCGGCGCCGGGCCGGCCTGGAGACCCTGTTGCAGCAGGACGGCGAAGGCGGTGAGCAACATGCCAGCGAGGGTAGCGACAGGAGCGCGCACTGGCGACGACCGGGCGCATCCTGTATCTGACGGGCATGCGGTGGCTGGGCACGGTGGGTGGTGTTCTCTTCGCGCTCGCTTCGTTGCGCGCGCAGACGATCGCTCGTGAGATCGAGGCCGCCGAAGCGCTCGGCGCGCGAACGGGGGTCGTCGTGTGCGACGGCGACGGGCGCATCCTGTGGAAGAACCGCGCGACCGAGGCGTTCGCGCCAGCGAGCAACATGAAGTTGCTCACGGCTGCCGCGTGCATCGCGGGGTTGGGCGCCGAACACGCGTTCGAAACGACGTTCTCGCTGCGTTCGGGCCGACTCGCCGTGATCGCCAGCGGCGACCCGAACTGGATCCACGACTCGGTGCACGCGCCGGAGGTCGTGTTCGGCGAGGTGGCCGCTGCGTTGCGGCGGCTCGGGGTGAAGACGATCGCGGGCATCGAACTCGACCGAGGCACCTTCGTCGGACCCGATCGCCCGGCCGACTGGCCGCCGGACCAGCTCTACACCTACTACTGCGCGCCGACCGGGCCCTTCGTGCTCGAACAGGGCACGCTGCTCGTCGCGATCGACGGCGCAGGTGGCGGCGCGGATGCCCACGTCGAACTCGTGGCGCCGCCCGCCGACCTGCCGGTGCGCGGCGCGATCGCTCTCGTCGACGCGAAGAAGGGAGCGACCTACGGCGCTTCGGACGTCGGCGACGCCGTGCTGGTGCGCGGCAAGTTCCCGCGCCGATCGCCGCCCGTGCAGATCCGTTCCGCGGTGCGCAATCCCGCGGTGTGGTTCGAGGCCTCGCTGCGTCGGGTGCTCACGGCGAACGGCATTTCGCTCGGCGGGGATCCCGGCGTGCGCGACCAGGTCGTGCACACGCATCGCAGCGAGTTGCGGCAGGCGCTGCTGCGCATGCTCGAGGATTCGTCGAACTTCGACGCGGAGCAGTGCCTGCGGGTGCTCGGCGACCGCACGGCACGGGACGGTTCGCTCGCCGGCGGGCTCGCCGCGATGCACTCGCAGCTCGAGAAGCTGGTGGGTCGGATCCCGGAGGGAGTCGTCCTCCGCGACGGTTCGGGCCTGTCGAAGGACAGCCGCGTGACACCCGGACTGCTGCTCGTCGCGATGTACTCGGCGAGCAGATCCAAGGGCGGAGCGTTGCTGCGCGACTGCCTGCCGGTCTCGGGGCAGAGCGGCACGCTCGCGGACCGCTTCGTCGGCACGCCGCTCGTCGGTCGCGTGCACGCGAAGACCGGATGGATCCGTGGCGTGTCGTCCTTGTCGGGCCTCGTCGTGGGCCGGAGCGGCTCGGTGCGCTGGTTCTCGATCCTGATGAACTACGACCCGAAGACCAACGGACTCAACAAGGACCTGAAGGCGGCGCAGGAGCGCATCGTGGCTGCGATCGACGCGATGGACGTCGAGCGATGACGGTTGCGCCGGCCGAACTGCAGGCGTTCGCGGGCCGCGCGCTGCAGCTCGCACGAACCGCCGGCGACGAACTGTTGCGTCTGCGGCCGCAAGCGGCCGCGCGGCCGGAGTCGAAGGGTCTGCGGCGCGAACTCGTGACGGCGGCGGACCGGGCCGCGGAGCACGTCGTCGTCGGCGGACTGCTCGCTTCGTTCCCGGACCACGCGGTGCTCGCCGAAGAGGGTGTGCTGACGACGCAGGGGCGCGCGAGCAAGAGTTCGGACTGGACGTGGATCGTCGATCCGCTCGACGGCACGACCAACTACGTGCACGGGCTGCCGTTCTTCGCGGTGGCGATCGGCCTCGCGCATCGGCACGTGCCGCTCGTCGGCGTGGTGCACGCACCCGCACTCGGCCAGACCTTCGTCGCGTGGCGCGGCGGCGGCGCCCGGCTGCTGGACGCCGGTGGCGAACGAGCGATTGCCGTGACGAGCACCGCGGAACTGGCCGATGCGCTGCTGGCGACGGGCTTCAGCTACGTGCGCAACGAGCCGGGCAAGGACGACAACTCGGGGCGCCTCGCGCGCGTGCTGCCGCATTGTCGCGATCTGCGCCGTCTCGGGTCCGCCGAACTCGACCTCTGCTACGTCGCCTCCGGCGTCTACGACGGGTACTGGGAGTTGTATCTCGCGCCGTACGACGTCGCGGCCGGTGCGGTGATCGTGCAGGAAGCAGGCGGGCGGGTGACCGACCTGCGGGGCGGCGACGAGTGGTTGTTCGGCGGCGAAGTGCTCGCGACGAACGGACGCCTGCACGACGCTCTTCGCGGCCACGTCGGCACGCGCTGAGCCCGCTCGTCCCGCAGGTCGGTGCACGGCGCGAGGTCCCGAACGCCGCGACGCATCCGGTCGCCGCTGCGGCCGCGTGCAAGCATCGCCGATCAGCGGCGGCGGAACGTCAGCTTCATCGGCCTGCCACCCACGGCGTTCTCGATCGTGAACGACGAGCCGTCGAAGTCGGCGCCTTGCGTGTCGTCCTGGTCGCCCTTCGCGCACGGGCCGAAGTCCCGCCAGCTCCGGTCGGGCGATCCCGTTCAGGCGAGCGTGCGCTCGACGACCTCGCGGGAGTTCGCCGAGAGTTCGCCAGTTGCGATCGACTCGAGCGCCGCGCGCGCGTGCCGCTGCCGTTCCTCGTCGAAGCGGCGCCAGCTCTCGAACGGCAGGGCCAGTCGCGCGGCCGCGGCCGGGTTCTGGCGGTCGACGGCGCGAACGACGTCCGCGAGGAAGCGGTAGCCCGAGCCGTCCTTCGCGTGGAATGCGCGCACGTTGCGCGTCGCGAAGGCGGACGCGAGCGCGCGCACGCGGTTCGGCGTCCGCAGGTCGAAGTCCGGGTGGTGGCGAAGTGTCTGCACGCGGGCGAGTGCGTCGGGCCTCGGCGCGCCGGCTTGCGCGGAGAACCACTTGTCGAGCACGAGCGGTCGTTCGTGCCAGCGGGCGTGGAACGTGCACAGGGCCGCGTCGAAGCGGGCGCCGCCGCATGCTCCCAGTGCCTCGATCGACGCGAGGGACTCGGACATCGTGGCCGCGGTCGCGAACGCGCGGTGCAGGCGCTCCTCCTCGGCGGTGCCCAGCGCTGCGAGCAGGTCCAGCGCCGCGGCTTTGAGGTGGCGACCGCCCGAATCCGGCGCCGGCCGGTCGACGATGGCGACGAGTTCCGCGCGCAGCGCGGTCGCGATGCCCCGGCGCACCGCGTCGCGCGCGTCGCCGAGGCGGTCGGGATCCGGGCGTTCGGTCGCCTGCAGCAGCTCGGGCAGATCCGGCAGGCGCATCGCCGTCGCGGCGAACGCGGGATCGGCGGCGGCGCGCTGGAGTTCGGCGCGCAGGGCGTTCCCGAGATCGCCGATCGTCACCGCGGCCAGCTCGACACCGCCGGTGGCCAGCATCGCGTCGCGCGCGAGGGTTTGTCCCGCGTTCCAGCGCGTGAAGGGGTCGGGGTCGTGCGCCATCTGCACGAGCCTCTCGGCCGGCGCGAGTCCGTCGTCGACAGTGACCGGTGCGCAGAATCCGCGGAGCACGGTGGGGATCGGCGCAGCCGGCACGCCCGTGAAGCGGTACGACGCCACGTCGGTCGTGAGCAGCACGCGGTGTTCTTCGGCCGCGGCGCCGTCCGTGAGCCGCGCGACCGCGGGGCGGCCGTTCGCGCCGAGCAGGCCGATGCGCAGCGGGATCACCAGCGGCGCCTTCTGCGGCTGGCCCGGCGTCGCGGGCGTCGACTGCCGGACGGTGAGCACGTAGGTGCCCGATGCGGCGTCGTGCGTGCCGCGCACGTGCAAGTGCGGCGTGCCCGCCTGTTCGTACCACCGGAGGAAGTGCGACAGGTCGCGGCTCGACGCGTCGGCGAAGCACGCCACGAAGTCCTCGACCGTCGAAGCAGTGCCGTCACGTCGCACGAAGTAGAGCTGCATCCCGTCGGCGAACGCGCGTTCGCCGACGACTTCGCGAAGCACTCGGATCACCTCGGCGCCCTTCTCGTACACCGTGGCGGTGTAGAAGTTGTCGATCTTGCGGTAGCTCGCGGGCCGCACGGCGTGGGCGAGCGGGCCCGCGTCCTCGGCGAACTGGCGCAGCCGCAGACGCCGCACGTCCTTGATGCGCTGCACGGGCCGCGAGCGCATGTCGGCGCTGAACTCCTGCTCGCGGAACACGGTCAGCCCCTCTTTCAGCGAGAGCTGGAACCAGTCGCGGCACGTGATGCGGTTGCCGGTCCAGTTGTGGAAGTACTCGTGACCGACGACGGCCTCGATGGCTTCGTAGTCGCCGTCCGTGGCGCTCTCGTCGTCGGCCAGCACGTAGGCCGAGTTGAAGATGTTCAGCCCCTTGTTCTCCATCGCGCCGAAGTTGAAGTCGCGGACCGCGACGATGTGGAACTCGCCGAGGTCGTACTCGCGCTTCCACGTGTCCTCGTCCCAGCGCATCGCGCGGACCAGGCTGTCGAGCGCGAACTGCGCGCGCGAACCCTCGCCCGGATCGACGTGCACGGACAGCGCGACGCGCTTGCCCGATCGCGTCGTGAACTCGCCCCGGATCGTCTCGTAGGTGCCGGCGGCGAGGGCGAACAGATACGTCGGCTTCTTGTGCGGGTCGTGCCACTCCGCGAAGTGTCGGCCGCCCGGCAGTTCTCCCGCGCCGACCTGGTTGCCGTTCGACAGCAGCGTCGGGAACGCGGCGCGGTCGGCTTCGATGCGCACGTGGTAGCGCGTCATCACGTCGGGCCGGTCCATCGCGAACGTGATGTGGCGGAAGCCTTCGGCCTCGCACTGCGTGCAGAAGCGGCCGCCGGACGTGTAGAGGCCTTCGAGCGACGTGTTGTTCGCGGGATCGAGGACCGTCACGGCTTCGAGCGTGAACTCGGCGGGCGGGGAGTGCAGTGTGAGTCCGCGCGAGTCGTGCGTGGCGGCGTCGGCGGCGAGCGGCGCGCCGTCGAGGCGCAGCGAGCGGACCGTGAAGCCCTCCCCGTGCAGGAACAACGGTGCGGGCGCGGTACCGCGCCTCTGGAAGCGGGTGACGGCCGTCACGACGGTCGCGTGCAGGGCCAGCTCGAACCGCAGCTCGATACCGAGCACGTCGTGCGTCGGGGGACGGTAGTCGGACAGGCGAACGGTCGCGGCGGAGGGGTCGTTCATTCGGGGCTCGCGCGTCAGAGCGGGATGCGGGTCCGCTGCGGCTCGCCGTCGCCGTCCGCGACCATGCGCACGAGGTGCCCGCCGCGGCACAGCGGCGATTTCTTCAGCAGCGGGTGCAGCGTGCGTTGCAGCGCGTCGACATCCTTGCCGCAGAAGAACAGGATGCACTCGCCACCGCCAACCTCGTCGCCGTCGTACTCACCGACTCCCGCTTCGGTGACCGCCGCTTCCAGCTGCTCGGCGAACTCCTCGAGTTCGAGGCGCTCGGTGGCAGTCCCCATCTGGCGGTTGGACAGGCGGAGCACGACGAGCAGGTCTTGTTCCTCGGCGCCCTCGCCATCGCGGTCGTCGTCGTCTTCGGGATCGGATCGCATCGACGGCATAGGTGACCGCCGGTGCGTGTCGTGCACAAGCAGTCCCCGTACGCGAAAGGGCCAGCGCGCTGAGGCGCTGGCCGTCTTGCACCGCGGAACGAGGCGGGGTCCGTTCGTCGCCCGCCTGGATCGGATCACTGCGTCTGCGTGATGCTGCGCACGGCGTTGCTCAGCAGGAAGCCACTCGACTCGCCGTTCGGCAACGCGAAGGAGCCATCGTACAGGCCGACGCCCTGCGCGCCGATGACGTTGCCCGGTGCGAAGGTCGGCGTCGAGAAGGTCAGCGGGACCGTGTTGAACGGCGTCGCGGTGATCGCGCCGCCGATGTTGACGTCGAGTGCGGACAGGTAGAGCTTGCAACCCGGCACCGTCGTGAGGATCCCGACGAGGTCGAGCCCGGTCGGGAACGGGTTGACGGTCAGGATCAGGGTCGAGAAGTAGAGGCCCGCGCCGGGGAAGAGCTCCGGCACGCCGCCGATCGTGTAGGTCACGTTCGTGCCCGGACTGATGACCGGCGCCGGCGCCGCGGACAGGGTCATCGGCGACAGGACGACGTCGGGCGACAGCGTGAGCGGCGTGGCCGTCGCGAGGGTCTGCGACACCGGGACGACGCCCGCGCCCGCCAGCGTGCAGCCGACGATCACGTCGGAGGTCGAGTTGCTGGACGAGAACGTCGTCCAGAGCATGACGACGTCGCCCGTGGTCTCGTTGATCTGCCACTGGAAGGTGCTCGGCGCCAGGGTCGGTGTGCCGCCGCTGAACTCGACACCCTCGAACGTGATGAAGAGCACGCCGCCGAGCTCCTCCCACTTGACCTTGCCGCTGCTGGCCTCCGCGGGGTTGTGGTTGGCCCACGTGTAGAACGCGAGACCGGTCGCGGTCGAGGTCGAGGTCAGGGTGCCGGGCGACGTGGTCGTCTGGTTGCCCGCGCTCCCGGCCGTCACCACACCGTTGGACGACACGGTCCACGTGGCCGTGGTGCCGCCGGGCACGGGGATCGCGACGGACGGCGTGATCGTCGTGGTGATCGAATCGGCGTTGGCGATGATCGGCGCGGCGAGCGACGGGGGCACGTAGATGCCGCTTGCTACTCCGGCCAGCCATGTCGCGGTGTAGCCAGTGCCGGTGAACGCGAAGTGGAGTGCGTTCCCGTCGAGCGCCGCCTTCGCCTGACCGACGTCGGCGAACAGCTGGAACAGGTTCGACTTGTCGATCGTGCCGACGTGGCAGCCCGTGCCGTACTTGATGTGGTTCGCGTTCGGCAGCACGGGGAAGAGGTTGTAGTTGCTGCCCGCGCGCACCAGCGTGTTGGTCGCTGTGCCGAAGTCGTGGACCCAGGTGCCGCTGGTGTTCGTCCAGAGCAGGTTGCCGTTCTGCAGTTCGAACACGCCGCGTGCGTTGTCGGTCGGCACCGTCTGCAGGATGTTGGCGCCGTTCGACGCGTCGAGCTTGAGGATCGTGTCCGACGTGAAGGTCGAGACCCACACGTTGCCGTCGCTGGCGATGCATGCCGCGTGGCCGAAGCCGATCGCCGCCGAGTTGTGGAACGTGCCCAGCGACACGCCGCTGGTGCTGTACCGGTGCAGGTCGTCGGTCGCCGAGGACGAAACAACGAGCAGGTCACCGCCGAACGGCAGCACCGTGAACGGCGACGGCGAGAACGCGAGCGGGATCGTGCCGAGGTAGTTGCCCGCCGGATCGAAGGTGACCAGTGAGTCCGCCGTGGCGCCGTTGCCCGTGCCGTCGTTCGTGACGTAGACGATGCCGTTGATGAAGTTCAGCCCGCGGATGTTGTCCATCCCGCCGCCCGGCAGCGTCGGGCCCATCGACCCGAGAACGTTGCCCATCGTGTCGTAGCGCACGACACGATCGCCGGTCTGCTCGGTGACCCAGATCTCACCGTTCACGTCGATCGCCCCGACCTGCACGCTGTTCGGGATCGAGAACATGTTGTCGCTGATCAGGCTGCCGTCGACGGGGCTGAACGCGATCAGGCGGTCGCTTGCGTCGTCGGTCGTGACCACGTACTGGGCCGTGGCGAGAGAAGTGAGGGTCACTGCGGTGCACGCGGCGCGGCACGCGAGGGAGAGTTGCGTCATGATGCGGGGTCTGTGAGGTCTTGATGGCCGACGCGGGGGAGGAGTCGAACCAGGAGCAAAGAGGAGAGAACACTCTAGCCTCGCACGGCCCGACAGGGCGGAAGTCGTTCCCGGGAGTCGCGGCGCCCGGGTATCCGAACGCGGAAACAGTCCCGAAGCGCGACGGACGGGCGGTCCTACTGGAGACGCAGCGCGTGCATCGCCGTGGCGGCGTGGTTGCCGGTCGCGGGATCGACGACGAGCCACTGGGCTGTGACGCCGAGGCCGGTTCCCGACGCACTGAGCTGGAAGGGCAGGTCGATGGCGGCATACCCGCGATCGATGCCGGTCGCACCGAGCGTGCGCAACCACGCGGCATCGGCGCTGACGTAGAGACTGCAGCCGGTCAGTCCGAACGGCGACAGGTCGACCGGCGCCGGAAGCGGCTGGATGCTGAGCCAGAGCGCGGCGACGCCGTTCGGGTGTGACTTCGCGATCGTGATGCGGGAGCCGCTCGCGGTCTTGCGCACGCCGATCTGCGGCAACGTGCCGTCGCTGGTGCACGGTGTGCCCAGCACGGGGCCCTGGCCGGCACGGGTCGCGTGGAATCCCCGCACTCGCCCCCACGCCAGATTCATCATCTGGGAGTGGTCGACGAACATCAGGTCCATCCACGCGACCGCTGGGTAGGGGCTGCCCGGTTGCACGCCGAGGCCGGCAGCGAATCGTCCCCAGCCGGTCGACGGCTGCCCGGAGCCCTGGAAGTTGTCGACGGTCCAGAGTTCCGTGCCGTCGCGACCGGAGATCGCCTGGCTACGGCCGTACAGTTGGGGCGGGCTGATCGGATACTCCCAGCCGAGAACGAGGTCGTTCACGCCGTCGAGATCGAGGTCCTGGTCGGCAACGACCGACTCGGCATAGACACCGGGCAAAGTCCGAATCAACGCGCCGGTTGCACCGGACCAGAGGCACGGCATCAGGCGCGACGCGGACCACCACGGGAACGCGGCATAGTCGTTGACGCCGTCGCCGTCGATGTCGCCGAGGTTGGTCGTGTTGAAGAACGTCTTGTCGCCCGGCAGCAGGCCCTGGCTGATGCGGAGGATGTTGCCGTTCTTTCCGGACACCAGCAGCACGATGCCGCGCGCGCCCGTCAGGTAGTCGCTGCAGCCGACGAGGAAATCGTCGCAATGGTCGCCGTCAATGTCGCCCATCTTCGCGAGGCTGAGGGCTTCGAGGCCGACGGCGAAGCACGGCAGCGTGTAGCGGAGCGAACCCGCGTTGTCGTAGACGAACACTTCCGACTGCCAGCTGCGCGTCAAGGTCACCAGGTCGGGGGCGCCGTCGCCATCCGTGTCGAGATCCCCGACGAGGTCGAAGCCGAACGTTCCGCTGTAGGGGCCGAGCACGGACCAGATCTCCTGGTTGGTACCCGTGGACCACACGACGACGGCGCTGCCCCCCGAGCCTCCGTTGTCTCGCATCGCAAAGTCGGGCAGGCCGTCCCGGTCCATGTCGCCAGCGGGACGCACGAATTGGAAGCCATGCGCGAAGCCGACGGCCACACTCTGCCACAGCACGGCGCCGGTGGGTCCCGAGAGAACGACGACGTCGTGCAAGTACGAGAGCGGGTGCGGGACCCCGTACGGGAATACCGAGACGAGCAGGTCGCGGTTCCCGTCGTTGTCGAAGTCGGCAAACCGGGCCATCGACGTGTACTGGTGGTCGTAGGGACCGAAGACCTGCCAGTCTTGTTGCTGCGCCGGAAGCGCGACCGCCAACACGAGGGCAACCAGTGATGCCGCGGAACCCTTCACTGCAGCACCACCCAGACGGCGTGCGACACCGAGCCGTGGTTGGTGAGCAAGAAGAGCATGTAGATGCCGCGCGGAGCGTGCTTGTCGCTGGGCGGGGTCGTGATCACGACCTCGTTCGGAGCGCCAGGCTCCGAGGCCAGGCCGACGTAGCGCTGGTGCATGTCGCTGTGGTGCGTGCACGCGCCGGGCGCGATCAGCACGCCCTTCTGCAGCGCGACTCCGAGGGGCAGGGCGTTGCACTGGAGGCGATGCTTCTGTCCGTAGCCGATTTCGAACGCGGTGACAACGAGGGCTTCGTAGTGACGTTGACTGCCGGATCCGTGCTGAGGTCGTCGACGCTGCCACCTGACACGACGGCGACTTCGCGGGACCAAGACTGGGCCACGGTGGCGCTCGCAAGGTGGGCGGCGATCACCGCTCCAACGAACCGCTGCGCGACCTTTCCTTCCTTCCTTCCTTCCTTCCTTCCTTCCTTCCCGAAGTGCATGGCGACCTCCATCGCGTGAGGCAGGCGCAGTAGAGCAAGGGAACCCACTGCGCGAGCAAGGCGCCGAACGTACCGCCGCTCCCAGGCACGTCTGCCCCCGCGCACGCGTTGCCACGGGGGCGCCGCACCAGCCTTCTGGCCAACCTCCCCTCGCCCGCTATGCTGCGGGGTTCGTCGCTTGGCCACCAACTCGAAGAAGACGGCCCGCAGGGCCGCCGAGGCTGCTTCCGCCCGGGCTCCGCACGGGGCCGCCGGCCACACGTCGGTGGTCGTCAAAGGCGCGCGCGAACACAACTTGAAGGGGGTCGACCTGACCTTCCCGCGCGACAGCCTGACCACGTTCACGGGCGTCTCCGGGTCGGGCAAGTCGAGCCTCGCGTACCACACGATCTACCAGGAAGGGCAGCGCCGCTTCCTCGAGAGCCTCAGCTCGTACGCGCGGCAGTTCCTCGGCCGGATGGAGAAGCCGAAGGTCGACCTCGTCGAGGGCCTCTCGCCGACGGTGTCGATCGACCAGAAGCAAGGCAGCCACTCCGCGCGGTCGACGGTCGGCACGCTGACCGAGGTCGCGGATTTCCTGCGCCTCCTGTGGTCGCGCCTCGGCGACCCGAGCTGTCCCGAGTGCGGTGCGGCGATCGAGGCGTGGTCGGTCGATCGCGTCGTCGACGCGATCGTGCAGGAGCACACCGGGCAGGCGACGATGGTGCTCGCTCCGGTCGTGCGCGAGCGAAAGGGCGAGTACCGCAAGGAGCTCGCCGAGTGGGCGCAGAAGGGTTTCGTGCGCGCGCGCATCGACGGCGTCGTGCGCCGCCTCGACGAGGACATCCAGCTCCAGCGCTACGCGTACCACACGATCGAACTGGTGATCGACCGGCTGACGGTCTCGGCCGAGACGAAGTCGCGCCTCGCCGAAGCGGTCGAGCAGGCCGTGCAGCTCGGCGACGGGTCGTGCGCACTCGCGCACGGAGACAGCGGCTACCGTCTGTTCTCGACGAAACGCAGCTGCCCGAACGGGCACGGCTCGCTGCCCGAACTCGAGCCGCGCCTGTTCTCGTTCAACAGTCCGAGCGGCGCGTGCCCGGGCTGCGAGGGACTCGGCGAGACGTTCGGGTTCGCGCCCGACCTGCTCGTGCGCGACCGGACCAAGTCGATCCGCGACGGTGCGCTGCACGCCTTCACCGACGACGGCAAGCTCGTCTACGGCCGCCTCACACTCGACCACCTCGCCGAGGTCGGTCGCGCGTTCGGCTTCGACCTCGACACGCCGTGGCAGAAGCTGCCGGCGAAGGCGAAGAAGATCGTGCTGCACGGTTCGGGCAGCCAGACGTTCGAGTTCCGCTGGAAGCGGCAGAGCGCGATGTTCACGACGACCGGCAGCGACCGGATCGCGTTCCCGGGCATCCTCGGCCACCTGCAGAACGTCTACCGCCCCTCGCGCGCGCGCCACCTCGACCGCTTCCGCGCCGCAGTGCCGTGCGAGACATGCAAGGGCACGCGCCTGTCGCCCGCGGCGCGCGCGGTGAAGTTCCAGGGGCGCGCCCTGCCCGAGGTGCTGGCGCTGTCGATCGACGGCGCGCTCGCCTGGTCGATCGGGCTCCGTCTCGCGGGCAACGCCGAGCGCATCGGCGCGGAGATCCGGAAGGAGGTCGAACGGCGCCTGTCGTTCCTCTGCGACGTCGGCCTCGGCTATCTCACCCTCGACCGTCGCGCGCCGACGCTGTCGGGCGGCGAGTCGCAGCGCATCCGCCTCGCGGCGCAGGTCGGCGCCGGACTGCGCGGCATCCTGTACGTGCTCGACGAACCGTCGATCGGCCTGCACGCGCGCGACCAGGAGCGCCTGCTCTCCACGCTCGAGGCGCTGCGCGACCGCGGCAACACCGTCGTAGTCGTCGAACACGACGAAGAGACGATGCAGCGCAGCGACTTCCTCGTCGACATCGGGCCCGGTGCGGGCGCGCACGGCGGTGAAGTGGTGGTCGCGGGCACACCGGACGAAGTGCGCGCGTTCGCGTCGTCGCTGACGGGGCAGTACCTGCGCGGCGAACGCACGGTGCCGATGCCGGCGTCGCGCCGCTCGACGGACCGCGGTGCACTCGCGATCCGCGGTGCGCGGCACCACAACCTCGGCGGACTCGACGTGCAGATCCCGCTCGGACGCCTGGTCGCGGTCACGGGCGTCTCGGGCTCCGGCAAGTCGACGCTCGTGCACCACGTGCTCGTGCCGGCGCTGATGCGCGAACTGATGGGTGCGGACGCCGGCGTGTCGCACTGCGAAGGCATCGACGGCATCGCGCAGCTCGACAAGGTCGTCGAGATCGACCAGGCGCCGATCGGCCGGACGCCGCGCAGCAACCCGGCGACCTACACCGATCTCTGGACGCAGGTGCGCGACCTCTTCGCACTCTTGCCGGAGTCGAAGCTGCGGCAGTACGAGAAGGGGCGCTTCTCGTTCAACGTGCCCGGCGGCCGCTGCGAAGCGTGCCAGGGCGCCGGCGTCACGACGCTCGAGATGAACTTCCTCGCGCCGGTCGAGGTCGTCTGCGAGGAGTGCGGCGGGGCCCGCTTCCACGCCGAGACGCTGACGATCCGCTGGAAGGACAAGAACGTGCACGACATCCTCGAGATGTCGGTCGACGACGCCGCGGCGTTCTTCGCCGACCTGCCCAAGATCGCGCGCGGCCTGCGCGCGCTGCAGGACGTCGGTCTCGGTTACGTGCGGCTCGGGCAGCCGTCGACGACGCTGTCGGGCGGCGAGGCGCAGCGTGTGAAGCTCGCGACGGAGCTGCAGCGACCGGCGACCGGGAAGACGTTCTACGTGCTCGACGAGCCGACGACGGGACTGCACTTCCACGACGTCGCCAAGCTGATGGAGTCGCTGCAGCGGCTCGTCGAGGCGGGCAACACGGTGCTCGTCATCGAGCACAATCTCGACGTCGTGCGTGCGGCGGACTGGATCGTCGACCTCGGCCCCGAGGGCGGCGCCGGTGGCGGCAACGTGGTCGCAACGGGCACGCCCGAAGACGTCGCGCAGAACGCCGCGTCGCACACGGGCAGGGCGCTGCGCGCGATCGGGATCGGCCAGAAGGGCGGCAAGGCGCCCGCGGTCGCGAGTCGGCCGGCGAAGGCGCTCGCGGCGCCGCTCGTCCGCCCGACGCACGTGCAGGTCCGCGGCGCCCGCACCCACAACCTCCAGTCGGTCGACTGCGACGTGCCTCTCGGCAAGTTCACGGTGGTGACCGGGCCGTCCGGCTCGGGCAAGTCGAGCCTCGCGTTCGACACGATCTTCCAGGAAGGGCAGCGCCGCTTCCTCGAGAGCATGTCGACCTACGCGCGGCGCTTCCTCGGCCGCATGGACCGTGCGCCGGTCGACCGCCTCGACGGCCTCGGCCCGGCGATCGCGATCGACCAGAAGCGCACGACGCGCAGCCCGCGGTCGACGGTCGCGACGACGACGGAGATCCACGACTATCTGCGCCTGCTGTACGCGCGCATCGGCCGCCACCACTGTCCCGTGCACGGCCAGGAACTCACGGCGTGGTCGCCGAGCAAGGCCGCCGCCGCGGTCGTCGCGGAGTGGCGCGGTCGCCGCGCGCACCTGCTCGCGCCGATCGCCGTGCCCGACGACGTTCGTTCGAAGCCGAAGGAAGCCGCCGCCTGGCTCGCCGCGCTGCGGACCGAGTGGCAGAAGAAGGGCTTCGTGCGCGCGCTGCTCGACGGCAAGGAGCTGCGGCTCGACGCGGAGTGGCCGGCGGCGACGGCGGCGCAGATCGACCTCGTGATCGACCGCATCACGATCGACGACCGGGCGCGGCTCGCGGATGCGATCGAACAGGCGCAGGAGGCTGCGCACGAACACGGGGGCCCGCGCGCCGCCGTCGTGCAGATCGCCGACGGCGCCGGCGCCGGGGAGAGGCACTGGTATCGCGCGGACCAGGGCTGCCATCTGTGCGGCTACGTCGCGCCGGCCGAAGTGCACCCGCGCTGGTTCTCGTTCAACCACCACAGCGCCGCGTGCACGAGCTGCCTCGGTCTCGGCGAGGTCGTCGTCTGCGCCGAGGAACTGCTGGTGAACCATCCGGATCGGCCGACCTTCGGCGGCGCGATCAAGCACCAGGGCCCGGCATTCACGTTCCTCACCAACCCGGAGGGCTGGTACGCGGAGGTCGCCGAGGTGGTCGCCGAACGGCACGGCTTCGACCTGCGCCAGCCGTGGCGCCGCCTCCCGGCCAAGGCGAAGCAGCTGCTTCTGCGCGGCTGCGGCGACGAACGTTTCGAGGTCGTGTTCAAGAAGGTCGAGTCCGGCAGGCGTCGGGAGTGGCGGATGAACGTGCCGTGGAAGGGGCTCGCGCGGCAGCTCGAGGAGTGGTTCTTCGGCAAGGACGGCGAGCACTCGGGCGACGAGCGGTTCCGGTCGGTGATGCGCACGCAGTCGTGCCCGGACTGCCACGGCGAGCGCCTGCAGCCGGGGCCGCGCAGCGTGCGGGTGGGCGGCACCCGCCTGCCCGAGCTGCTGCGGCTCACCGTCGATGCGGCGGCCGAACTGCTCGAACGCACGAAGCTGAATGCGAACGAAGCGCGCATCGCCGCCGACGTGCTGAAGGAACTGCGCCATCGCCTGTCGTTCCTGCGCGCGACCGGCCTCGGCTACCTGACGCTCGACCGCTCGGCGGCGACGCTGTCCGGCGGGGAAGCGCAGCGCATCCGCCTCGCGACCCAGCTCGGCAACAAGCTGGTCGGGGTCACGTACGTGCTCGACGAGCCCACGGTCGGCCTGCACCCGAGGGACACCGAGCGACTGCTCGCGACCCTGCTCGAACTGCGCGACCTCGGCAACACGGTGATCGCGGTCGAGCACGACGAAGCGGTGATCCGCGCCGCCGACTGGCTGCTCGACCTCGGCCCCGGAGCCGGCAGCCGCGGCGGCCGCATCTGCGCGGCGGGCACTCCCGCCGAAGTCGCCCGGGGCGACAGCCCGACCGCCCCGTGGCTCCGCAACGAAGCGGAGATGCCGCGGCCCGAGCGCCGGCGCGAGCCGACCGGGCGCGTCGAGCTGCGCTCGGTCACGGTGCACAACTTGAAGGGAGTCGACGTCGACGTGCCGCTCGGCTGTTGCACCGCGATCACGGGCGTGTCGGGCTCGGGCAAGTCGTCCCTCGTGATGGACGCCCTCGTTCCGTCGCTGCAGGCGGCGACGGCGACCGTGAAGTGGGACGACGGCACGCGCAAGCCGTACCAGATCGTCGTCGTCGACCAGGGGCCGATCGGCACGACGCCGGCGAGCAATCCGGCTACGTACACGGGGCTGTTCACGCACGTGCGCGACCTGTTCGCGCAGGTGCCGCTCGCGAAGCAGAAGGGCTTCGGGCCGGGCCGCTTCTCGTTCCACGTCGCGGACGGCCGCTGCTCGCACTGCGAAGGCAAGGGCCAGCTCCAGGTGGAGATGCACTTCCTCGCCGACGTCTGGGTCACGTGCGAGATCTGCCGCGGCCGCCGCTACAACGCGGAGACGCTGGCCGTCGAGTACCGGGGCAAGAACATCGCGCAGGTGCTCGAGATGGACGTCGACGAAGCGCTCGCGTTCTTCGGCAACCACAAGCAGATCGCGCGTTCGCTGCAGCTGCTGCACGACACGGGGCTCGGCTACCTTCGCCTCGGCCAGCCCGCGAACACGTTCTCCGGCGGCGAGGCGCAGCGCATCAAACTGTGCACCGAGCTCGCGACGCGCCCGAAGGCGCACACGATCTACGTTCTCGACGAACCGACGACGGGCTTGCACAAGGAGGACGTGCGCAAGCTGCTGCTCGTGCTGCAGCGGCTGCTCGATCGCGGCGACTCGGTCGTCGTGATCGAACACCACCTCGACGTGATCGCGGCGGCCGACGTGGTCCTCGAGATGGGGCCGGAGGCAGGCGAACACGGCGGGCGTGTCGTCGCGTTCGGAACGCCCGAAGCCGTGGCGGCCACGGCGGGCAGCCACACGGGGCGCTTCCTGCGGGATCGCGTCGCGGCAGCCGTTCCGCCGAAGAAGGGGCGACCTGGCGCGCGGCGGCGCGCCGTGGGGGACGGATGACGGAGCCACCGCTGATCGTGCAGACCGACCGCACGGTGCTGCTGGAGACGCAGCACCCCGGCTACGAAGCCGCGCGCGATCGGCTCGCGCGCTTCGCCGAACTGGAGAAGTCGCCGGAGTACGTGCACTTCTACCGGATCACGCCGGTCAGCATCTGGAACGCGGCGGCGCTCGGCGAGTCGGCCGACGATGTACTCGCGTGGCTCGTCGCGAACTCGCGCTTCCCGATCGTTCCGGCGGTCACGGCGCAGATCCGGGAGTGGTTCCGCCGGTACGGTCTCTTGCGGCTCCTCCCGGGGCGCGACGACCGGCTGCGGCTCGTCGCGGACGACGCGGCGACCCTGCAGAAACTCGCGTCGCAGCCAGCGCTCGCCGGACTCGTCGATGTCGCGGCGGACGGCGAGTGCACGCTGCCGGCCGGTCGTCGCGGCGATCTGAAACAGGCCCTCGTGAAGCTGGGGTTCCCGGTCGACGACCGGGCCGGCTACACGGCCGGTGACGCGCTGCAGTTCGCGATGCGCACCGAGAGTGTCGCCGGCCGCGGCTTCGCGCTGCGGGACTACCAGATCGCGGCGGCGGGCGCGTTCCACGCAGGCGGCAGCGATCGCGGCGGGTGCGGTGTCGTCGTGCTGCCGTGCGGCGCCGGCAAGACCGTCGTCGGCATCGCGGCGATGCAGCTGTTGCAGACGAACACGCTCGTGCTGACGACGAACACCGTCGCGGTGCGGCAGTGGTGCCGCGAGGTCCTCGACAAGACGGACCTGCGGGAGGACCAGGTCGGCGAGTACACCGGGGAGCAGAAGCAGATCCGGCCCGTGACGGTCGCGACGTACCAGATCCTCACGCACCGGAAGGGCAAGACCGACGCGTTCACGCACATGGACCTGTTCGATCGCGGCGGCTTCGGTCTCATCGTCTACGACGAAGTGCACCTGCTGCCGGCGCCGGTCTTCCGCGCCACCGCGGGCATCCAGGCTCGTCGCCGCCTCGGCCTCACCGCGACGCTCGTGCGCGAGGACGGCCGCGCGGACGAAGTGTTCTCCCTGATCGGCCCCAAGCGCTACGAGCTGCCGTGGAAGCTGCTGGAGCGTCAGGGCTTCCTGGCCCCGGCGCTGTGCACGGAGGTACGTGTGCCCATGTCCGCCGCGCGCCAGGCTCGCTACGCGGCGTCGGGGGCGCGCGCCCAGATCCGCATCGCGGCGGACAACGAAGGCAAGGACGACGTCGTCGGTGCGCTGCTGGCGCGGCACGCGAACGACCGTGTGCTCGTGATCGGGCAGTACCTCGAAAGGCTGCAGCACCTCGCCACCATCTTCCACCTGCCGCTGATCACGGGTCAGACGTCGAACGCCGATCGCGAGCGCCTCTACGCTGCGTTCCGTCGCGGTGAGCTGCCGCGGCTCGTCGTGAGCAAGGTCGGCAACTTCGCGATCGACCTGCCCGATGCCAACGTCGCGATCCAGGTGTCCGGAACGTTCGGCAGCCGCCAGGAGGAGGCCCAGCGGCTCGGTCGCGTGCTGCGCCCGAAGGCGGACGGCGGCGTCGCGCGCTTCTACACGCTGGTCTCGGCGGACACGCGCGAACAGGACTTCGCACGCAAGCGTCAGCTCTTCCTGACCGAGCAGGGCTACGCCTACGACATCGTCGGTGCCGATGCGCTCCTGTCCGCGGTCCGCCGCCGCGAGGAACGGGCATGACACGGGTGAGTCTGAGAACGCTGTTGCAGGGGGTCGGCGACGACGCGGTGCGCGAGTGTCTGCAGCGCTGGAGCATCGCTCCGGGCGACAGCAAGACCCGCGGCGTGGCGCGTGCGGCGGAAGCGATGGAGAACGACGCCGTCGTCTTCCAGCGAATGGGGGCGCTGCCGCGCAAGCTCCAGGACCTGCTCGAAGCGTTCTTCGGCGACGGCGGCCCGGTGCGCGGCGCGCACACGCTGTTCGTCGAGGTCGGACGACACTTCAAGAACCGGTTCGACTTCGAAGCGGCGCTGGCGGCGCTGCAGCGGGAAGCGTTCGTCTGGCCCGTACGCGATCGTGCCGGTGGGTCCGCGGAGCAGATCTGCTGGGCCGCGCCCACCGAACTCGTCGAGTGCGTGCAGAAGGCGCGGCGGCGGCGGCAGCATCACCTGCAGGATTCCCTCACGCTGCAGGGCTTCCTCGACCTCAGATTCTTCCGCGACCGGGACGCGGCACGCGACAAGGCGAAGGCCGCGCCGAAGAACGGCAAGAGCAAGTCTGGTGACGACAAGGCGGCGGAGGACAAGGCTGCCGACCACGCACGCAAGATCTACAAGCTCTACACGCTGGACTCGGCGATTGCGCAGCGTCTGCAGAAGCTGCCGCGCACGGTGGGCGAGATCGTGAACGGCGCTCTCCAGAAGCACGGTGGCGTCGGTCCGTGGGACGAATTGCTGCGCGACCTCGAGCCGACCGACCCGCCCGATCCCGCGTTCGTCGGCAAGGCGCTCGAAGAAGCCCTGGTGGGAACGGTCGCCGATCTCGACCTCGCACGGATCGGCATCCAGCCGGCGCGGAACGCGATCGTCGTCTTCCACGAGGTCGCGCTCTACGCGTTGCGTCGACGCGGCGAGGAGCAGCCGCCGCAGGTCGCCGAAGAGCTGTCGTGCGGCGGCGACATGGCGACGAACGTCACTCGCTTCCTGCGCGAGCTGCAGCAGAGCAAGGTCCTGTTCACCGCGGACGGCGACCTGTTCAAGGCGTCGCAGAAGCGCATCGCGCAGATGCTGTTGCCGGTGCCCGGCGGATTCCTCGGCGAGGAGGCGCTGCTCGAGGTCGTCTACCGGTTCTGCCTGCACCGACGCCTGATCGATCGGCGGGGTGAGAGGGCGCTGCGGCCGACGCCGGCGGGCGGCGAGTTCGATCGGGCGCCACTCGCCGAACAGGTGAAGATGCTGCTCGCGCACTTCGTCGAGGACCGCACGTTGTCGGGCGAGCCCTGGCACCAGACGCGCATGCGGCGCGTGCTGCTGCGACTCCTGCGCCGCGCAACGCCGATGCTGTGGCAGGACGTGTCGATCCTGCCGTTCCTCGCGCGGAACGCCTACCTCGCGCAGATCGACTGCAAGCAGGCGGAGGAGTTCTTCTCCGCGCGCTTCAAGGGCGGCGGCTACACGCCGACGGAGACGCTCCAGCAGATGTGCTGGAACCTGCTGCTCTGGGTGCGAAAGCGTCTCTACCCGCTGGGGCTCGTCGATGTCGGCATGCACGGCGGTCGCGTGACGGCGCTGCGCCTGTCGCGCCTCGGTGCGGAGCTGCTCGACACGGAACCGGCGGGCAAGGTGGGCGGCACACGGAGCACGGTGATCGTGCAGCCGGACTTCGAGGTCCTGCTCTTCCCCGGCGACGACGTGCACGACGTGGTGCACCTGTTCGACCGGTTCGCACGCCGCACGAAGACCGACCACGTGCATCAGTTCCGGCTGGAGGAAGAGACCGTGCGCGCCGGCGTGGCAGATGGCCTCTCCGGCAGCGCCATCCTGCAGGAGCTCACGGATCGTGCGCGCGCGCCGTTGCCGCAGAACGTGCTCTACACGCTCGAGGAGTGGACCCAGAAACCCGCGCCGTGAAGCCGATGCCATGGTTTGGAGAAGAGCCGGAAGAAACTTCTCCTGATCGACTCGCCGAACGACGATCCAAGTTCCTCGCCGCCGCCTGCCGGACGGCCCGTTCATGCAGAGCCCTCGCCTCGACACAGCCCCCAAGATCCTGATCCTCGGCGCCGGACCGGCCGGACTCGCTTGCGCGATGGAACTGTCGCGCAAGGGCATCCACAGCACGATCGTCGAGCGCGACGAGCAGATCGGCGGCCTCGCGAAGACGTTGACGATCCGCGAGGGGGACCAGACGTTCCTCACGGACATCGGGCCGCATCGCTTCTTCTCGAAGAACAAGTACCTCTACGACTTCATCGAGGACCTGCTGCACGAGGAGTGGCGCAAGGTGCCGCGCCTCACGCGACAGTTCATCGACGGCAAGTTCTTCGACTATCCGGTGAACGTGAAGCAGGTCGTGAAGAACCTGGGCCTCTGGAAGAGCGCGCGCATCGGGATCGACTACTTCATGGCGCGAGTCGCGTACGGGCTGTTCCGAAAGCCCATGCGCACCTTCGAGGACTACGTGGTCGCGAACTTCGGCCGCACGCTGGCCGAGTTCAGCATGATCAACTACACGGAGAAGATCTGGGGCATCCCGGTCGCCGACATCCACCCGGACTGGGCCAAACAACGCATCAGCGGCCTCAACCTCTGGAGCGTGTTCAAGAACGCGATCGGCCTCGGCAAGAAGAAGGGCAAGGGCTCGCCGAAGTCGCTCGTCGACGAGTTCTACTATCCGCAGTTCGGCACAGGCCGCATCTACGAGGAGATCGGCAAGCACCTGCGCGCCGAAGGTTCGACGATCGAGACGGGCGCCGAGCCGATCGCGGTGCGCCACGACGGAGTGCGCATCACGGAAGTCGACGTTCGCACGAAGGACGGTGTGCAGACGGTGCGGCCCGAGCGCGTCGTCGAATCGGTCCCGATCACGCGATTCCTCGAACTGCTCGATCCGCCGCCGCCCGAGCCCGTGCGCGCCGCGGCGAAGGCGCTGAAGTGGCGCGCGCAGGTCTACCTCTTCCTCACGCTCGACAAGGACTCCGTCACCAAGGACAACTGGATCTACTTCCCGAGCAAGGACATCCCGTTCGGCCGCACCAGCGAGATGAAGAACTTCAGCGCGGACATGTGCCCGCCGGGCAAGACCTCGTTGTTCGTCGAGTTCTTCGCGTTCGAGACGGACCCGATCTGGTCGATGACGAAGGAGCAGGTGCTCGATCTCGTCCTGCCCTACTTCGAGTCGTGGGGCTTCTTCACGCGGAAGGATGTTCGCAACTGCTACCTGCTGAAGCGCCCGAACGTCTACCCCGTCTACGACGCGAGCTATGCCGAGCGCCTCGGAGTCGTGAAGGAGTGGCTCGACCGGTTGGAGAACCTGATCTACGTGGGGCGGCCGGGCCGCTTCAAGTACACGAACCAGGACCACAGCCTGGAGATGGGCATCGTCGCGAGCCGCATGGTGCTCGAGGGCCGCAAGTACGACATGGAACCGATCGGTTCCGAGAACGAGTACTTCGAGAAGGGCGTCATCTACGAGAAGCGGTTGTGATCCGGCGCGGCGCCGGGTGACGCCTTGCGCGGCGGACGCGCGGTGGTACGCCATGCCGACGATGCGCACCGCTCCCCGCCGCTTCGACCCGTCCCTGCTCCGGCTCGTGCTCGTCACCGACGGGCACGGCGATCTCGGCCGTCTCGAGCCGATCGTGCGCGCGGCTCTCGTCGGCGGTGTGAGGTGCGTGCAGCTCCGTGAGCCGCGGTGGACCGCCCGCATGCTTTTCCAGGCGTGCGAGCGCCTGCGCCCGATGGTGGACACCGTGGGCGGGATCCTGCTCGTGAACGACCGGCTCGACGTCGCGGCCGTCGGCGCGGCGCACGGCGCGCAGATCGGCCACAGGTCGCTGCCGCCGTCCGCGGCGCGCCAGCTTCTCGGCGAGGGAGCCGTGCTCGGGTTCTCGGCGCACGATCATGGCGAACTCGACGCGGCCGCCGATGCGGGCTGCGACTTCGCGCTGCTGTCGCCGGTCTGGGCGACGGAGAGCAAGCCCGGGTTGCCTCACCTCGGCGAGGGGCGCGCCGGCCTGCTCACGGCGAGTGCGCGGCTGCCCGTGGTGTGGCTCGGCGGCATCGGACCCGAACAGGCGGCGCTCGCCGCGGCGTTGCCGCCGGGCCGGCGTCCGGTCGGTCTGGCGGTGCGCGGCGCCGTGATGCACGCGGCCGACCCGCAGCGGGCTGGCGAAGCGCTGCTGCGTGCGTTCCCGGCCGCCGCCCAGCCACCAGCCGTCTAGCCGAAGCGGCCCGACACGTAGTCTTCGGTCTCCGTCGTGAGCGGCCGCGTGAAGATCGTCTCGGTGGGGCCGTACTCGATGAGGCGACCGAGATAGAAGAACGCCGTGTAGTCGCTGCAGCGAGCGGCTTGCTGCATGTTGTGGGTGACGAGCACGACCGAGTAGGTGCCCTTCAGCTCCCAGATCAGGTCCTCGATCTTGCCGGTCGCGATCGGGTCGAGCGCGGAGCAAGGCTCGTCCATCAGAAGCACTTCGGGCTCCGCCGCGATCGCGCGCGCGATGCAGACGCGCTGCTGTTGACCGCCGGAGAGACGCAGCGCGGAGGCATGCAGCCGGTCCTTCACCTCGTCCCAGAGAGCGGCCCCGCGCAGACTGCGTTCGCACACTTCGTCGAGCATCGCCCGATCGCGCACACCGTCGATGCGCAGCGGGTACACGACGTTCTCGTAGATGCTCATCGGGAACGGGTTCGATTTCTGGAACACCATTCCCATGCGCTTGCGCAGCTCGATGACGTCCACGCGGGGTCCGTAGATCGAGTCGCCGTTCAGCTTCATGTCGCCGGCGATCCGCACGTTGTCGATCAGGTCGTTCAGACGGTTGATGGAGCGCAGCAGCGTGGACTTGCCGCAACCGGAGGGGCCGATCAGGGCCGTGACCTTGCCGCGCGGGACGCGCAGGTTCACGTCGTGCAGCGCCTTCGAGGGTCCGTAGAAGAGACTGAAGTTCTCGATGCCGAGTACCGGGTCCTCGTTGGCGACCTGTTCGTGGATTCGCGATTCGACACGCTCGCCGCGGGCGATCGCGTCGAGTACGCCGCTCGTGTGCCGGTCGCCGGTGCGCGGTTGCTCCGGGGGCGACGCGGGGAGCGGGCGCGGGGTCGGTTGCATCATGTCCATCCTGCGCGGAATCTGCCTCTTCGGTTCGGCCATGGCCAGCGCTCGCTCGGGTTTCAGAACTGGGCGCCGACGAACCGGCGGCGCAGGCGGCTGCGCAACCAGACGGCGGTCACGTTGAGGAAGAGCACGACGCCGATCAGGAGCAGCGTCGTCGTGAAGACCATCGGCTTGTTCGCTTCGCTGTTCTGGCTCTGGAACCCGAGGTCGTAGATGTGGAACCCGAGGTGCATGAAGCTGCGCGAAGGGTGGAAGAACGGCGCGTCGCCGTCGAACGGCAGCCGTGGCGCGAGCTTGACCGCGCCGACGAGCATCAGCGGCGCCACTTCACCCGCACCGCGGGCCATCGCGAGGATCACGCCGGTCATCAGGCCCGGCATCGCACGCGGCAGTACGATGCGGCGGATCGTCTGCCACTTGCTGGCGCCGCACGCGTAGCTGCCCTCGCGCATCGAGCTGGGCACCGCGGCGAGCGCCTCCTCGGTCGAGACGATGACCACGGGCAGGGTCAGGAGGGCGAGAGTGAGCGAGGCCCAGATCAGGGCGCCGGTCCCGAAGGTCGGGTTCGGCAGTCGTTCCGGATAGAAGAGCGAGTCGATCGAACCGCCGATGATGTAGCAGAAGAAGCCGAGCCCGAAGACGCCGAACACGATGCTCGGCACGCCCGCCAGGTTGTTCACGGCGACGCGCACCGCGCTGATCAGGATGCCCGCCTTCGCGTACTCACGGATGTAGAGCGCCGCGAGCACGCCGAACGGCACGACGAGCAACGACATCAGCAGGGTCATCAGGACCGTGCAGAAGATGGCCGGCCAGACCCCGCCCTCCTGGTTCGTCTCGCGCGGCGCCGCCGTGAGGAACTCCCACCAGCGATCCGCATACACGGAGAGCTGGCCAGCCAGCGACAGGTCGTTCGGCGCGTGGATACGGACGACGTCGGCCAGGTGCAGCTTCTCGGTCCGTCCGTCGGCGTTCCGCAGGCGCAGCTGCCACCGTTCGTTCTCCGTGCGCAGTGCCGTGAGTTCGGTGTCGATCGCCTTGCGTGCCTGCACCTGCTCGACCCGCAGTGCGTCGAACGCGGCCTGCGCCAGGCCGTGCTGCGGCGAGTTCGCTCCGTGGCGCAGGTCCGCGCGTCGGATCGCGAGGCGCGCCTCTTCCTCGGCGTCCGCGAGGCGCCCGATCGCGTGTTCGCGCAGCGACTCGATCCGCTCGTTCCGCTGCATCGCGGCCGGGTGCTCCTTCGCGATGCGCGCCAGCGCGTCCCGCGGCGTCGTCGCGACGGGTTCGCCATCGAGCAGGAGCGCGTCCAGGTAACCGTACCACTTGCCCCAGGCCTCACGTTCGACCGAGGCGCGGCGGTCGATCACGACCGCGAGTTCGGGCCGGGTCTCCGCCGTGACCGCGAAGTCGTCGACCCAGCGGAAGTGGTCACCGGTGTTGCCGGTGCGCAAGAGGCGCCGGTGCGCCGTGCCGCCGCGCGACTGCACCGCAACGGTGGCGGCGGTGCGCCATTCGTCGGGAAGTTCCGCCAGCCGCTCGGCGGACGGCGTGTACGTGTCGTCGCGGGTCACTTCGCCGAGCAGCGTGGAGCCGTCGCGCAACGCCACGGCCATGAGCGGGCGCGGCCAGAAGGTCGCGCCGCCGTTCCACCCGACGAAGAGCAGGAGCCCGGCGACCATGAGCAGGCAGGTGGCGAGGGCACCGCCGCACAGCCACAGCATGGGTTCGCCGCGGGCGCGGATCGTCTGCTGGGGGTCGGCCACGCGCCGCATCCCGGAGCGCAGCGACGGTCGAGGAGATGTCTCCGGGAGCGCGCTCACAGTTGGAAGGCCCTCTTGCGGAAACGCTGTCGCACCAGTTCGGCCAGCGTGTTGAGCACGAACGTCATCACGAAGAGGCACAGGGCCGCGAGATAGAGCAGACGGTAGTGCGTGCTGTCGCGCACGGCCTCGGGCAGCTCGGTGGCGATGTTGGCGGACAAGGTGCGGAAGCCGTTGAAGACGCTCGGGTCCATGATCGCGGTGCCGCCGACGGCCATCACGACGATCATCGTCTCGCCGACCGCGCGGCCGAGCCCGACCATGATGGCGCTGAAGATGCCGCTCATCGCTGTCGGGAAGACCACTCGCACCGCCGTCTGCCAGGGAGTCGCGCCGGCCCCGAGCGACGCCGCGCGCAGGTGTTCCGGCACGGCTGCGAGTGCATCCTCCGCGATCGTGTAGACTATCGGAACGACGGCGAAGCCCATCACGAGACCGACGACGAGCGAGTTGCGCGGATCGAACACTCCGAACAGGTTTCCTCGCAAGTCGCACCCGACCGCGGTGAGCCCGCCGGCGAGCAGGAGCGCGATGATCGTGGTGGCGGCGAAGCCGAAGAGGAAGCGGCGGAACGCAGTGTCGCCGACCATGCGGCGCACGGGGAGGTGACCCGTCGCGAGCGCGCCGAGCAGCGCTGCGATCGGCGCCACGACGAGCAGGAAGCCGCCGAACGCCGAGCCGCGGCGCGCATCCGTCGCGGGCAGGGCCGTCGCGGCGAGCCAGTTCTTCAAGTCCCCGCGGAACAGCACGGCCTCGGCGAGCGGGGCGGCCGTCGTCGCGAGCCAGATGCCCAGCGGCATCGTGAGCAGCGCGGCCGGCACGCGGAGACGGTCCGCGGTCGGGCGGAGCCACGGCGGGGCCTGCTGCCAGACCTGCGCGCCGATCACGAAGACGAAGGGCACGACCAGCACCGAGAGCAGTACCGCGGTGAGATGCTCGGAAACGAACGGCGCGAGCACGAGGCCGGCGAGGAAGCCGAGCACGACGCTCGGGAGGCTCGCCATGAGTTCGATCGCCGGCTTCACGCGGGAACGCCAGCGCGGATGCAGGAACTCGCTGGTGTAGATGGCCGCGAGCAGCGCGAGGGGCACGCCGAAGAGCAGGCAGTAGAACGTCGCCTTCAACGTGCCGAAGATGAGCGGCATGAGGCCGAGTTTCGGCTCGAAGTCGTCCGAACCGCCGGTCGACTGCCAGGCGTGCGCCGGTCCGGCGGCGCCCTCGTACCAGACGGGGCGAAACACGGTCGCGAGCGTCGCTTCCGGATGACCCGGCCGGAGGTCGAAGCGGTGCAG
Source organism: Planctomycetota bacterium (assembly GCA_016794565.1). GTDB lineage: Bacteria > Planctomycetota > UBA1135 > UBA1135 > UBA2386 > JAEUHQ01. The sequence goes on from JAEUHQ010000124.1 coordinate 127,518, forward strand.
ACCGTTCGCGCCGGCCACCAGGAGGCCGTCCTCCTTCGGACTCAGGGCGATGGCTCGCAGCGGAACGTCATCGGCGCGCACGGCCGCGACGAGCCGTTCGCTGGTCCCGTGCCACACACGCACGGAGCCGTCGGCGTGCGCGACGGCGAAGAGGCGGCTTCGCTTCGAGGTGGCGATTCCGACGGCGGCGCTGCCGTTGCCCGGGAACGAACGCGCGTTGACGAACGTGACTCCGTCGAGGGTCGTCGCTCCGTCGGGCTTCGTCGCGAACCACGTGTGCACAGCGCCCAGATCGTCGCCGAGCACCATCGTCGTCTTCCCCGACAGGAACGCGGTACTCGCGACGCGCCGTCCGGCCGGAAGCGTCGCGATGCGCTCGACGATCCGCGGTTCGGTGAGGTCGCGCGTGTCCAGGCGCACGAGGCGGCCGTCGTTCCAGAGCAGGACGACCACGTCGCCGCGGCCGAGCACGAAGGTCTGGTCCGGGTTGGCGAGTGCCGCGCCGTCGGCGAGGCTCGCGAGCGCGACGCTTGCGCCCGTGAACTCGACGATGTCCCGGTCCTCGAGCAGATCGTGGCGCGTCGTGCGACGTTTCGTGTGCAGCGAACCGTCGGCGCAGACGGCGACCAGCGTGGTGCCGGCGCCGGCGTCGGTGAAGTCGACGTGCTCGATCGGATGTCCGGCCAGGGCCGTCGGTTCTTCGCGACGGATCACCAGTTCCTGACGACGGAGCTGGCCTTCGGGCGTCCGCTCGAAGAGCACCGTGCCGTCCACGACGGCCCCGCCGATGCCGAGCGCCTTCGCCGCCGGCGAGGGCACGTCGTCGACGAGATCGGTGGCGAAGTCGACAGTGACGAACTGGACCTGTCCGTCGCTGCCGCCGAGCAGCACGCGGTTGCCGTTCGTCGCGAAGCTGCGGACACGGGCCGGATCGAACAGGCGCGAGCGGGTCACTTCACGCCCGTCGGCCGTTGCGAACGCGACCACGTCTCCGTCGGCCCGAAGGACCCAGGCGAGGCGGCGGTACGGGTCCTCCTCGATGCGAACGGCGCCGTTCGTCGACACCCGGAGCGAGGCGCCGACGGGCGCGGCGCTGCCGCCACGCACGAGGGGCAGAGCGACCCAGACGAGGAAGAAGCAGACCGTCGCCACGGCGACGATGGTCAGCACACCGCCGGCCGTGATCGTCCAGCGCGCCAACCGGTCGAACGCACGCACGCGGCGCGAGGTCGTGCGTGCCCGCACGACCCCGGTGAAGCTCTGCGGCCGCGAATCGTCCGTGGGCTGCATCGCCGCCGTCAGCTCACTTGGCGCCGAGGCCCAGCTTGTCGAGCTGCTGCTTCACCAGCTTGTCGGTGAGCGGGAAATAGCCGTCGCGCACGACGTCCATCTGGCCGTCCTTGCTCAGCATGTAGCGGAGGAACTCGCGACGCAGCGGGTCGATCTCGCTACCGGGCTTCACGTTCACGTAGAGGAGCAGGAAACGCGCGAGCGGGTACTCACCGCGGTAGGCGTTCTCGGGGATCGCTTCGACGACCTTGCTCTTCGCGTCGTTCGACAGCGGCACTGCGCGCACGTCGGCGGTCTTGTACCCGATGCCCGAGTAGCCCATGCCGAACTTGTCCGTCGCGACGCCCTGGACGACTGCGGAGCTGCCCGGCTGCTCCTTCACGGAGTCCTTGTAGTCGCCCTTGAAGAGCGCGTGCTCCTTGAAGTAGCCGTAAGTGCCCGAGGCCGAGTTGCGGCCGTAGAGGCTGATCGGCTTGTCGGCCCATTCGCCGCCGAGCCCGAGGTCGCCCCACGTCGTGATGTCCTTCTCGGCGCCGCCCTTCCGGGTCTTGCCGAAGATCGCGTCGACTTGTTGCAGCGTCAGCGACTTCAGCGGGTTGTCCTTGTGCACGTAGACAGCGAGCATGTCGATGCTCGTCGCGACCCCGGTGGGCTTGTAGCCGAACTTCTTCTCGAAGTCGTCGATCTCCTTCTCCTTCATCGGGCGGCTCATCGGGCCGAACTGCGCGGTGCCTTCGATGAGGGCCGCCGGCGCCGTCGCGGAGCCCTTGCCCTCGACCTCGATCTTGACGTTGGGGTAGTGCTTGGCGAAGCCTTCGGCCCAGAACGCCATGAGGTTGTTCATGGTGTCGGAGCCGACACTCTTCAGGTTGCCCGAGATGCCGGTCGTCGGCACGTAGGCGGGGATCGCCGCGTCGACGAGTGTCGTGGGCTTCTGCCCCGAAGCTTCTTGAGGGGCCTGCGCGAAGAGGGGGGCTGCGGCGCCCAACGCGGCGGCGCAGAGGGAACTGCGGAAGGAGTGCATCATGGTCGTTCTGTGGGCCTGGCCGGATGGCCAAGATGAGCGGCGACGCTAGGTGGCTTCTGTCAAGGAATGGCGAAGACCCGGTGAGAGTTGGTTGGCGTTCGTCGAAGGCTGGATGAAGGAACCGTGTGGACCGCCGGGCGGGGGTCCGGTCGGCCGGCAGTGGAATGTCCGGCGGCGCCTCACGATGCTTCCGCCATGGCTGTCAGCGGCACCGTACCCGCGCGGGGGTCGAAGGCACGCATCGACCCGACCGTTGCGGCGCGCTGGGTGCGGCGCGCGACCCTGCTCGCCGCGGTGCTGTTCGTCGCCTGGAGCGCCGCGACCTTCGGCACCCAGTGGGTGCCGAAGGGCATGGACACGGTGCCCGGCATCGCTCCGGGTTCGTGGTGCCTGATCGACTGCCGGCGGAGCGCGGCGACCATCGGTCGCGACGTGTTCGTCGTGAGCCCGGACGGCGTGACGCTCCTGTCGCGCGTAGCCGCAGCGGACGACGACACGGTGACCGTGACGAACCCGAACGACTCCGCTGCTTTCCCGGACAGCCGCGTGTTCGGGCCATTGCCGCGGCGGAGCGTGCGCGGCACGGTCGTCTTCGCGCTGCAACCGGAAGACGCGACGTCGTCGGAGCTGCCTCGTGCCCGATGAGCGGGCCTTCACCCGGGAGCTGGCCCGGTTCTTCGGCACGCCGCCGGACGTGATGGTCGGGATCGGGGACGACGCCGCCGTGGTGGCGAACCGGGGCGCGCAGTCCGTGCTCTGCTGCGACCCGGTCGTGGAGAACGTGCACTTCACGGCTGCGGACCCGCCGAATCTCGTCGGGCAGAAGGTCGTGAACCGCAATCTGTCCGACCTTGCGGCGATGGGTGCCGTGCCGGACTGGTTGCTCGTTTCGCTCGTCTTGCCGCGCGGCTATCCGGCGCGCCGCCGGCGAGCGCTGTGCAATGGGATCCGCGCGGCAGCCCGGCGGGCGGAGTGCCACGTGGTCGGCGGCGATGTTTCGACGCACGACGGGCCGCTCGTCGTCACGGTCTCCGCGATCGGCCACCTGCCTGGGCGGGCGCTGCGGCGGGCCGGCGCACGGACCGGGGACACACTGCACGTCACCGGCCCGCTCGGCGGCTCCCGCCTCGGCCACCACCTTCGTTTCGTTCCCGCGATCGCGGAAGGCGTCTGGCTCGCCGACGAACCGCGGGTGCACGCGGCGATGGACGTGAGCGACGGGCTCCTGCTCGATCTCGCGACGATGCTCGCTGCGAGCGGCGGGCTCGGCGCGGAAGTGTTGGCCGACGCGGTGCCGGTGTCCGCCGCGGCGAAGAAGCGCGCCCGGGGGAGCGGTGCCCGAGCCCTCGCCGGTGCCCTCGGCGACGGCGAGGACCACGTTCTGCTCTGGAGTCAGGCGCCGGGTCCCCTGCGGGCAGGCGGCCCGCTCGCCCGCGCGGCGCGGCAGCCGATCGGACGCGTTGTCGCGGAGCCTGGGCTGTGGCTTCTGCGCGGCGGTCGCCGCGAGCCGATCCTGCCCCTAGGCTTCCGGCATGAGTTCGGTGGTGCTGCACCTGCCGCCCGACCCCGCCGCGACGGAACGCCTCGGCGAGTGGATCGGCGAACGCCTCCGCCCGGGTGACGTGGTCGGGCTTCTCGGCGAACTCGGTGCTGGCAAGACGACGCTCGTGCGGGGGATCGGGCGCGGTCTCTCGGTGGAGGACCCCGACGCCGTCAGCAGCCCGACCTACCTGCTGGTGATCGAACACGCGGGTCCGACGCGGCTCGTGCATGCGGACGCCTACCTGCCGGCCAAGCTCGCCGGCTTCCTGGCGGACGGCGGTCTCGACTACTTGTTCGATCCGGGCGCGGTCGTCGTCGTCGAGTGGGCGAACCGCATCCGGGCGGAGATGCCGGCGCGGGTGCTCTGGGTCGAACTGGTGATGGCCGCCGACCGTGGCCGCACGGTGTCGTTCGCGGCGTCGGGCAGTCCGGGCTTTCCCTGGTTGGCGGATCTGCCGAAGATGGGGAAGTCCGGCTGAACCTTGCGCCCTGGCAGCCGTTGCGGCGCTCATCCGGCCGGAACCCCGCCCTCCCGTGAGACCACCGACCCCGCCCGACGGAGACGACCTGCTCGCCCGCTACCGCGACGGCGACACCCAGGCCTTCCGGCAGCTGGTGGAGCAGTATCGGGACCGGATGGTGCAGTTCTTCTTCCGCCTGTGCTGGGACCGGGATCGCGCCGAGGACCTCACGCAGGACCTGTTCCTGAAGCTGATGATCGGGGCACGGCGGTATCGCCCCGAAGGCCGCATGGCGACCTTCGTCTACCGCGTCGCGACGAACCTCTGGATCGACCACTACCGCCAGTCGAAACCGCGTCCCCGCTTCCAGTCGTACGACCAGGTGACGCTGCCGTCGGGTGGGGACGAACGGCCGGTCGAGTACGCGGGCCGCGAGGCGACGCCGGTGCAGCAGATCTCGGACGGCGAGGAGAAGCAGGCGATGCGCAAGGCGCTCGAGCGCCTGACCGAGCCGCATCGCATCGTGTTCGAACTCGCCGTGTACCAGGAGCGGCCGTACCAGGAGATCAGCGAGTTGCTCGGTATCCCGGTCGGCACCGTGAAGTCCCGCATGCACAACGCAGTCGCGGCCTTGAAGGTCATGCTGGGCAGCGGCGACGACGCGGATGGCGTTCGGCAGGATCCGCACCGCGGGGTCGGTGGCGCATGACGGCCACCGGACCAGAGGGCGATCCCGTGTCCCGCGAACTCTCGCAACTCGACCTCTTGCTCGGCGAGGGTTCACCGCACGAGCAGGAGACGCTGCGTCGGCGCATCGCCGACGATCCGCGCGAAGCGCTCGTGATGGCGGAGACGACCGCGTTCCTCGAGGCCTTCCGCCAGGTCCGCGTCGAGCCGGGGCCCTTGTTCGCGGCGAAGCTGGCCGGCGTCGTGCGACGGGCGGAACGACGTGCCGCTCCGGCGCGCCCGACGGGCCGGATCGCGCCGTTCCTGTTGGCTGCCGTCGCGGCGGCGGCGACCTGGTTCGTGCTGGTCCGCATCGATCCCCTGCATCGTTTCACGCCGTGCCCGTCCGCCGTCGCGCTGCGCTGGCCGGCGGTGCACGAATCGAGCGATGGCGACGGAGTGGCTGCAGCCCCCGTGCGCACGCGGCGTGAGATGGAGTGGGAGTCCTCGGTGGAGGAGATGCGGCGGCGTCTCGGTCTCGAGAACGCCGATCGGTTGCGCGAGGCCCTGGAAGAGGGCCTCCGGCCGATGCGCGATCCGCTCGAGGGGTGGCTCGACCCGCGCAACGCGCTCGCGCTCCTTCGCGTCGGCCACGAAGTCTGCAGCCAGGACGACCTGCGCACCGCGGTGGTCGCGCGGCGCGGCGGCATGCTCGCCGCCGATGCCAGGGCCCAGGTGCTGGCGGACGGCATCGCACGGGATCTGGCGGCGTGGCTCGCGCCGGGCCGCGACGATCTGTCGGTCGCCGACGTGTCGCTCGCGGTCCGGGCGATCGTCGCCGCCGGGGCCCTGGCGCCACGCCGCGCTTCGGCTCTGGCCCTCGGAGGCGATTGGATCGCCGAACGGATCGCGACCGGCTCCGACGAGGAACGCGTCGCCGGACTCGCCGCGCTGGTCGAGGTCGCGGCGGTCAGTGGACGCCACGGCGACGTAGTGGAGGCCGAAGGCGCGCGCCTCGTCGATCGGGTCCTCGTGGTGGACGACGTGACCTGGGGCCGCCGTCGCCCCGTGCTGATCTCGGGGCGCATTCCCGCCGCCGTGCTGGCGGACGCGGCGCGTGTGCTCGGCTTCCTGCCCGCGTTCGGCGTCGACTTCGAACGATGCCACCTGGTTCGCCGGCTCGTCGTCGGCCACTTGCGCGAACGGCGCGAACATGGAGCGGCGGACGGCCCGGAGGTGCTCGCGGCGATGCTGTTCGGCGTCGTCGATCTGCTCCGGCCAGAGGAGCGCGACGACGTCGAGCGTGAACTGCGTCGTTGGAATCCGGCGCGGCTCGCACCGGACTACGTCACCGTTCTGCAGATGGCGTGGGGATTCGCGCCGGGCAGGCTCGGCTCCACCGGATTGCAGCGGCAACTGCGCAACCTCGCGGTTCTCGCGGAGCCCGAAGGTCTCGGCGAACGCGCGGCGTTCTGCCTGTGCCTCGCGACGAACAGCGCCGGTTGGCGCGGTTCTCCGTCGGTGCGCGATCTCGGCGACTGAGTCCGTGGCGACGGGAGCGCCGCACCTACGGCCGCGGCGCGCGCGTTGTTTTCTCTGGTCGCATCCCGCCCGGTCGGGTACCAAACATCGCTCCGTGAGCCGATGCGTATGGTGATCGTTCGTCGTTGCGCCGTGCTTCTCGCCGCGTCGGTCGGCATCGCCGTCGGGCAGGAGCCGGGCGGCAAACCGGTTCCGGCGCCCGGCGCGCCCGCGCCAGGGACAGCGGTCGTCGTGCCGGTCGATGCGGAAGCCGATCAGCGCGGTTGGCCGGTGCGGGCCCTGCAGCTCGAGGATGCTCTGCGGGTGGGGCGGGCTTCGAACGTCGGCTTGCGGGCTGCCGAGGTGCTGCCGATGCAGGCGCGTCTCGACATCGCCTTCGCCGAGGCCGCGTTCATTCCCGAGCTCTATGCAGCAGGCGGGTACGCCGAAGGCCAGTCGCCCGCGCGGAACGCCTTTTCGCCGTCGCTCGAGTCCACGACGGTGGACGGAGAGCTCGGCTGGCGCCAGCGGGTGATCACCGGCGGTCTGTTCGATCTCGCGTTCCGGCCGGCGCGCTACCAGTCGTCCGGCTCGGCGGCGTTCCCGGACAAGCAGTACACGGCCGAGTGGGTCGCGTCGTTCCGCCAGCCGCTGCTCCGCAGCGCGTGGACCGACTACACCCTCGCGCCAATCACCGCGGCTCGTTACCAGCAGAACCAGGCGGCACAGGGCTTCGAGCGAACGGTGCAGGACACCTTGCTCCAGATCGTGCAGGCGTACTGGGAGCTCGTGTTCGCGCGAGAGAGCTGGCGCGTCGGTGAGTCTTCGCTCGCGGTCGCGGTCGAACAGCTGCGCATCACCGACGAGCGCATTCGTGTGCGGGAGCTGGCGCCGCGCGATCGGATCGCGGACGAAGCCGAAGTCGCGCGTCGTCGCGAAGAACTGATCCGCGCCGAGAACACGATTCGCGCGCGAGAAGACGATCTCCGTCGGCTCCTGTTCGACGCCAGCGACGCGCAGCTCTGGAAGTGCAACCTGCGACCGACGAGCGAGATCGCGGTGCCGCTGCGTACCGGCGAGATCGCGTTCGAGCCGCTGGTCACCGTCGCGGCGGAGCACCGGCCGGACCTGCGCGCCCAGCGCAGTGCGGTCGCCGCGGCCGAGGTCGTGTTGATGCAGGCGGATCGGGACACGCTTCCGAACCTCGATCTCGTCGCTTCGTACTCCGCCGACGGCGTGCGCGACCACTTCGACGATTCGTTCCACGACGCGTCGGACCAGCAGTACCCGGACTGGGCGCTGCGACTCGAGTTCTCGATCCCGCTCGGCAACCAGGCGGCGCACTCGCGATGGCAACGCGCGGCGCTCGAAGTGGAGCGTCAGCGGCGTCTATTGCACTCGCTGACCCTGGACGTCACCGCCGAGATCCGCGACGCCACGCGCAACCTGACGAGCCTCGCCGAGAGCATCGTCGCCGGCACCGAGTCGGTGCGCCTCGCGACCAGCAATCTCGAAACGGAACGTGTCAAGCTGCGCGTCGGATCGTCGACCGCGTTCGAGGTCCAGCGCCGCAACCAGGACCTGAACGAAGCCAAGAGTCGCCTCCTGCGGAACCAGCTCGACTACCGCGTGGCGGAGAGTCGCCTCCTGCACGCCCAAGGTCTGCTGCGCGCGCCGGAGGATTGACGCCTTCCCTGCGTCGTGGGCCGCCGCGCGGCTGGCGTGACGTCGGCGTCGGTTCGCACTACGAGACAACCATGATCCGCAGACTCCACGCCACCGCACTCTTGGCCGTCGTCCTGGCGGCGACGCTCCCGGCCGCGCCGCAGATCGTCGGTGACACCGTGCCCGCGGTCACCCAGGCGCCGAATCCGTACGGGCTGAAACCGTTCCACCAGGACTTCCCGGTGGATCTGTCGTTCCCGACCGTGCGGGGCGCCACGTACGACCGCACGCGCCGCCAGGCGCTCGAGAGGCTCGCCGCGAATCTGCAGGGCAACGTGCGTCGCGAGGCGTGGCAGTTCGCGTGCGGGTTCTTCGACCACGCCCCCGAAGACGCCGCCGAGCCGCTGATGGCAGCGATGGACGCCGCGTTCGGCTCGCCGGCACTCAACGACGCGGTGAAGAACTGCGTCGAGGCGATGGCGCGCATGGCCGATCCGCGCTTCGAGAACGCGCTGCTGCGAGCCGTCGAACACAAGGCGCCGGTCGTCCGGCAGGCGGCATTCGCCGCCCTCGCCGTGTGTGGCAGCGACGCGACGCTGCGGCGGATGGCCGCCTGGTTCCCGAACATGGATGCTCGCGCGCGGACGGCCTGGCTCGGCGCCGTGCGGACCCGCCTGGGCGACGACGCCGTCGCGTTCCTGCGGGACGTGTTCGCCGCCGACTACGGCGTGAAAGTGCGCGACGAAGTCGTGCAAGAGGCTCTGCGGATGCCACCCGCACAGGCCGCCGCGGTGCTCGCAGTCCGCTGGGAGAAGTCGCAGGGCGACACCAAGGCGCTGATCGCCGGAGTGCTGCACGCCGCGGGCGACGCCCGCGGCACGACCTGGCTGCGCGAGGCGATGGCAGGCGAGGACCTGGCCGTCATGATGCTCGCGATCCGTCACTCCGGGTACGGCGAGCCGGGCGAACTGCGCAACATCCTGGTCCGCGCGACCGCGCATCTCCGGCCCGACGTGCGGCTGGAAGCCGCGAAGATCCTGCGCGGGGTCCCGGGCGACGACGTCGCCGACGCGTTCGAAGTCCTCGCGGCTCCCGACGAGGTTTGGGAAGTGAAGGTCCTGGCGCTGCGCGAACTGACGCGCCGAGGCCGCGGGAAGGTCGTGGGTGCGCTGCTGGAAGATCTCCCGACGGCGACCGGCACACGTCTCCAGTTGCTGCTCCGACAACTCGCCGAGAGCGGCGATCCACGCGCGGTGCCGATCCTGGTGCAGCGCTGCGAGAAGGCGCCGCCGGAGGAGAAGCGGCCGTTCCTGCAGGCGCTGGCGCAGAACGGCAGCGAAGCGGCGATCGACGCCATGCTCGCGATCTTCGTGGGGCAGGAACAGATCGTCGCGCGGGCGCCCGATCGGGTCTTCACGACGCGCGGCTACCTGCCGACCCTGCTGTGCAATTCGCGCGGACACGAAGAGCGGGTCATCGCGGCGTTCGAGCGTCTGCCGCGCGAGGACTGGCGACTGCGCGGCCCGCTGCTCACCACGGTGGTGGGCCTCGCGACCGACGCCGGCAAGCCGGAGATCCGTGAGCGCTGTCTCGAGTGTGCGCGCCGTGTGCTCTTCGACCCCGGCGAAGCGCCCCAGATGCGTGTGCTCGCACTGAACCTGCTGTCGACCCGGTGGCTTCGCATCGAGGATGCGATGCGGCTGAAGAACCTGCCCGAAGACGGCCCGATGCGGCTCCTCTTCCACGACTTCCTGCTCGATTTCTTCTGAGACGCCGCGACCGCACCCCAGCGCGACTCCGAGCGCCGCGTGGGTCGCGCCGACGCAGCGGTCAGCGATCGGCGATCAGCGATCGGCGTGGTCGGGCGGCAGCAGGTCGCGGAATGCCGGCATCTCGAACAGTTCCGCCAGCGTCGGGTAGTCGTGCAGACGGGAAGTGTCGATCGCGGTCTCGTCGAGGGCGGCGCGGAACCAGCGCCTCGCATCCTCGTGGCGATCGAGGCGGCGGCTCGTGTCGGCGAGACGCAGCAGGACGACGGCGAGAATGTCGTTCGCCACGGCGGAGCCGCCGGCCACCACGCGTGCGGGTTCCACTGCGCGCACGAAGTGCGGCAGGGCGTCGGCCGGACGGCGCGCATTCAGCATCGTCGTGCCCTGGTTGAGCCACGCGAGAGCAGCAGTCATGCAGCGGGACGTGTCCGCGGGCGCTTCGGCGAGGAGCCTCGCCGCGAGATCGCCCGCTTCGTTCGCGCACGCGATCCCCTGGTTCGTGTCGCCCTCGCGCATCGCCATGTCGCCGGCCGCGGCGAGGGTCTCGATCAGCGAACGCATTCCCTCCGTGCCGTCGCACGATCGGAGGATCTCGACCGCCCGCGCGGTCGCGCGCCGGGCCCCCTGGAGATCGCCGGTCGCGAGCATCGACTTGGACTGATTCGTGAGCGCGGCGGCGAGGTTGCTGCGGGTGAGATCGTCGTCGGCGACGCGCAGTCGCTCTTCGAAACCCTCCGCGGCGCGCGTCAGGTCCGCGATCGCGGCCGGGTGGTTCTCGAGCAGCTGGAAGCAGTAGGCACGCTCCGCGAGCGCGATCGCGAGCGCCCGCCGGAGTTCGCCTTCGTTCGGCGCCGCGCGGGATGCCTTCTCCAGCATGGCGACCGCGGTTTCGTGGTCCGGCAGCGCGGAGTCGGGTCCGACGAGCATCGTGTGGTTGGATGCGCGTGCACTCAGTACGCGGGCGTAGTGGAGGGGCCAGCGTGTGAGCCCCGGTTCCTCGGCGAGCAGGCGCTCGTACTCGGTGCACGCGCGGTCGAGGAACGGTTGCGCGACCTTCCAGTCACGACGCTGCTGCGCGATGAGCCCGAGGCGTTCGATGGTGCCGGCGCGAAGAGCCAGCACCGCCGGCAGGTCCTTCGTCTCGCCTTCGATCGAGTCGACGCGGCGCAGTGACTCGGCGAACGCGTCCATCGCGCCCTTGGTGTCTCCGGTGCGCGCCAGCAGGACGCCGCGGTTGTCCGCCGCTTCGGCGAGCAGCCGCATGCGGCGGGGCTCCGGCAAGGACTGCATCGGTCCGGTTCGCGCGGTCAGGCGCGCTTCCACCTCGTCGAGGACTCGGAACGCCTCGGCGGCCTGCTGGCGACGCTGCAGCACGACCGTCAGGGTGAGTCGGCAGGTGACCGCTCCTTCGAGTGTGCGAGCATTCGGAGCGGTGGCGACGAGGCCGTCGTACAGCTCGATCGCCTGCGCCAGCGCCTTCTCCTGTTCCTGCCACCGGTCCTGTCGCGCATACACGACGGACAGCCGTTCCCAGGTGCTCGCGAGTTCGAGCTGCGGCTTGGCGCGGTGCGACGACGTCGGCAACAACTCGGAGAGGGAGGCGGCCGCCGTGCCGAGCAGGTTCTCCGCCTTCGCGAGGTCGCCGAGATCGGCCTGCAGCCCGCCGAGCCGCGACTGGGACCTGGCCATCTCCTCGCGCGCCCGCTGGTCGCCGGGCCGCGATCCCTCGTTCGCGATCAGGCTCTCGTGGAAGTCGATGGCGTCCTGCAGGAGCTGGCGGCGCAAGGGCGCTGTGCGCGGCGCGCTGCCGAGCCTCGCCTCGGACGTGCGGAGGAGCATCAGGTCGACCGCGCGGAGGGCGTGGTCGAAGTTGTTCTCGGCGCGCGACTGTTCCGCTTCGGCTTCACGCAGGTGCTGTTCGGCGAGGTGGCGCTGCGTCTCCGCTTCGGCGAGTGCCTGCTTGATGCGGCCGGCGGCGACGTTCTGCTGGATCGCGAGCGCGATCGGTCCGAGCACGAACACCACGAAGACCGCGAGCGCGGAGACGGCGTGCACGGGGTTCCGCTTCGCCCATCGGCGCGCGCGGAGGAGCCAGGAGGGGCGTCGGGCGCGCACGCTCCGGTGTTCGAGGAAGGCCCGCAGGTCGTCCGCGAACGCCGCTGCGGTCCGGTACCGGCGGCCCGGATCCGGGTCCATCGCGACGAGGCAGACCGCCTCCGCATCGGGGTGCACGATCGGGTTGCGGCGGCCCGGCGGTTCCACGTGGCCGGCGAGGATGTGTTCGCGCGTGTCGCCGCTGCCGTCGCCGTGCGGGAGCGTCAGGGTGAGCAGCTCGTACAACGTCACTCCGAGCGCGTACACGTCGCTGCGGGCGTCGATCGCGGCGACCTCGCCGCGGACCTGCTCGGGCGCCATGTAGGGCAGCGAGCCGAACGTCGCGCGCGACCGCGTGAGCCGCGCTTCGCCGCGTGCGGAAGCGAGACCGAAGTCGATGATGCGCAGGTCGCCATCGGTCGTGAGGAGGAGGTTCGACGGCTTCACGTCGCGGTGGAGCACTCCCTGGTCGTGGGCGTGCTGCAGCGCCTCCGCGGCCGACAGCACGAGCCGCGCACACACGCTGGTCCACGCGCCGCGGAAGACGGCGCCGTCGTGTGGTCCCGCGAGTTCCTTCTTCTTGGCCATCGCGCGCTGCAGTGCGGCGCGCAGATGGGCTCCGTCGAGCGCGCTCGGTGCCGTGCCCGCGAGTTCGCCGAGCACCTCGCCGAGGCTCGCGCCCTGCACGAGCTCCATCGCGTAGAACGGAATGCCCTCGGCTTCGCCGCACGTGAGGATGGGCACGATGCCCTTGTGCTGGAGGCGGGCGACGGCGAGCACTTCGCGGCGGAAGCGTTCGCGCGCACCGCCGAAGAAGAGCTGCTCTGGATG
>JAEUHQ010000195.1 GCA_016794565.1 Planctomycetota bacterium
TGATGGGGATCCCGTTGTACCGGCAGGGCAAGCGGGTCCAGAAGCGCAGCAGCCGGAGTCTGCAGGCGATGGGGGAGACGACCGAGTCGCTCAACCAGATCCTCTCCGGCATCCGGACCGTGAAGGCGTTCCAGCTCGAAGCGCTGCGCTTCGAGGAGTTCCGCGCGAACACGGGCACGTTCCTCGATCGCACGCGGAAGATGTTGCGCGCCAAGGGTCGGTCGATGGCGCAGACGTTCGTCACGTACAACATCGGCTTCGCCGCGCTGCTCGTGGTCTTCGGGTGGGTCGTGCTCGTGAAGGGAGTCGGTTTCGCGGACGTGACCGCGGTCGTCGTGCCGCTGTCGACGACCTACCAGAACGTGAAGCGCCTCACTCGATCGTGGCACGTCCTGATGGAGTCCGCCGGTGCGCTGAAGGGCATCGAGGAACTGCTGGCGGTGGACGTCGACCACACCGGGGTCGGCGGCGCACCGATGCCGGAGCTGCGCGGTGACGTCCAGCTGCGCGACGTCTGGTTCTCGTACGGCGACGAGCCGGTGCTGCGCGGCATCGATCTCGACGTGCGCGCCGGGCAGACGGTCGCGCTCGTCGGCCTGTCCGGAGGCGGCAAGTCGACGCTCATGGACCTGTTGCTGCGGTTCCACGATCCGCAGCGCGGTTCGATCCTCGTCGACGGCAGAGATCTGCGCGAAGTGCGCCTCGCGGACTACCGCGCGCACACTGCGGTCGTGAGCCAGCAGCCCTTCCTGTTCAACACGACGATCGGCACGAACATCTCCTACGGTCGCCCTGGCGCGACCCGGGATCAGATCGAGGCGGCCGCTCGAGCAGCGAACATCCACGACTTCGTCGTGTCGCTGCCGGCGGGCTACGAAACGCCGGCCGGCGAGCGAGGCAGCAACCTCTCCGGCGGTCAGATGCAGCGCATCACGATCGCGCGGGCCATCCTCCGCGAGCCCGGGATCCTGTTCCTCGACGAAGCGACCTCCGCTCTCGACTCCGAGAGCGAAGGGCTCGTGCAGAAGGCGATCGACACGCTGCGCAAGGGCCGCACGTCGTTCGTGATCGCGCACCGACTGTCGACGATTCTCGACGCCGATCTGATCGTCGTCCTGGACAAAGGGCGCGTCGCCGAGTCGGGCACGCACGCCGAGCTGATCGCGAAGAACGGCGTGTACCGGCGCATGTACGAGCTGCAGATGGCGGGAGTGTCAGAGCGGCCCTAGCAGGACGACGACCGTCGCGCGCATCGCCTCGCCGCGGCCGATCGCGTCGACCTTCTCCCCGGTCTTGCCCTTCACGTTGACCCGGTCGGCGGAAAGCCCGAAGAGCTGCGCGAGGCGATCGCGCATCGCGCGGCGCATGGGCTGCAGCTTCGGCGCCTCGGTCTCGACGACGACGTCCATCGAGAGCACGCGCAGCCCTTCCTGGTGCACACGCAGCATCGCGGCGGCGCAGAACTCGGCCGACGCACGGCCGCGGTTGGCCGGGTCCTTGTCCGGGAACAGGGTGCCGAGATCGTCGAGGCCGGCGGCGCCGAGCACCGCGTCGCACGCAGCGTGCAGCACGGCGTCGCCGTCGCTGTGGCCGACGGGGCCGACCGGCGAGCCTGGGAACGGCACGCCGGCGAGCGTGCACGTGCGTCCGGCTTCGAGGCGGTGGACGTCGATGCCGAGACCGATGCGCGGGTGTTCGTTCATGCGAGGCCGGCGGCGAGGATCGCTTCGGCGAGGGCGAGGTCGCCCGGGTGGGTGATCTTCAGGTTGGTGACGGTGCCGGGAACGACCGCGACGGGTTCCCCGAGGCGTTCGACGAGCGCCACGTCGTCGGTGCCGTCGAAGCCGGCGTGCCGCGCTTCGTGGATCGCGCGCCGCAGCAGGTTCGTGCGTACGACCTGGGGTGTCTGCGCCTGCCAGACTCCAGTGCGGTCCAGGGTCGCGACGACCCGTCCGTCGACGACGCGCTTCTGGGTGTCCGTGGCTGGCACGGCGAGGAGAGCGGCGCCAGTCCGCATGGCTTCGGCGATGCACTGGCGGACCGCTGCGGTCGGCACGAGGGCGCGGGCGGCGTCGTGCACGAGGACGAGGTCGGCGTCGGAGTCGATCGCCGAGAGGCCGTTCGTCATGGACTCCTGTCGCGACGCGCCGCCGTCGACGATGCGCACGGTGTGCGGGCCCGCGGCGCGTTCGATCGCCTCGAGGATCGGGGCGAGGTGCGCCTTGCGATCGTCGGGGTGGACCACGAGGAGGATCTGTGCGCGCTCGCCGGCACCGATCGCCGCGAGCAGGCGGCGTGCACTGTGCACGAGGAGCGATTCGCCGCGAAGGCGCAGGAACGCCTTCGGCAGGGTGCCGCCGAAGCGAGTGCCGCGGCCCGCGGCGAGCAGCAACATGGCGACCTTCACGCGGCGAGACCTTACACTCGTGCGGATGGCGGTTGTGCGGATTCTGGGCATCGACCCGGGGACACGTGTCGTCGGCTTCGGCTGCCTCGAGATCACGATCGGTGTGCCGGCTCGACCGTCGCAGACGTCCCCGCTCGCGATGCGCGGCAGCAACGTGGTGTCCGCCGCGGCTTCCTCGGGTTCGGACCTCCGCTTCGTGGAAGCAGGCGTGCTGCGGCTCGGTGGCCGCGACGCCGAACTCGACCGGCGGCTCTTGTCGCTCGCGGAGCAGTTCCGGGCCCTGGTGGACCGCCTTCGCCCGACGCAGGTCGCCCTCGAAGAGGCGTTCGCGGGAAAGAGCGCCCAGGCGGCCCTGCGGATCGGTGAGGCGCGCGGCGTCGTGATCGCGGAATCGGCGCGAACCGGGCTCCCGGTGCGCCAGTTCGCGCCTGCTCGCGTGAAGCGGTGCGTCACGGGCAACGGTGCCGCGAGCAAAGAGACCGTCGCGGCGATGGTGGACCAGCTGGTGCTCGGCGGTCGAGGCTCCGTGGCGCGCGGCCTGCCGGCCGACGCTTCCGATGCGGTCGCGGTCGCGCTCGCGTGGGTCGAGATGCAGCGATCGCCGCTGCAGATGCTCGGCGGTTGAGCCGCGGTGCGCGCGCCGGACTCTCGTCCGCCGGGTTGTCGGGGGTTGCAAAGGAATCCGAGAGACCGTCCAATCCCGCCCACGGTCAGCGAGGGCGGCACGGTCGTTCTCGAGGTGGTTGGTGTGGGCGGTTGCGCGATTCCAGGACGCCGCGGGCGCGGCGACCCGCGCCGTTCCACCAGAGGCCTCGATCACGGCGGCTCGCGACGCGTGCGGAGGCATTGATGATCCGAGGTCCCGTTCTCCCACACATGCGCGATGCGCTGTGGGCGCTGGTCTCGGTGCGACTCGACGCGATCGAGCGCGGCCTCGTCCTCGTCGCCGAGGGAATCGACTGCAGCGCCGGCCAGACGGGCCTCGTCGACGGCCTCGCGCGCGACGCGAACGGTGCGCCGGTCCTGCTGCTTGTCGCCACGGACACGGACGGGCTGCTGCCGGCGCGCACGATCGCGGCGTGCGACTTCCTGCAGCGCGTCGGTGATGCGTTCGGAGCGGCCGTGCCGGAAGGCAATTTCTGCGCGGGACGCACCGGCCGCGTCATCGTCGTTTCGGGCGACGGCGGGCGAAGCGCGGTCGAGATGCTGCGGCGGTTGCCGTTGGTGGGTCTCGAAGCGTGCCGCCTCGAGGCATTCCGCATCGGTGGCGCGGAGCGTTTCGCCGTTCGCTGGTTGCGCACCGGCAGTGCCCTGTCGTCGGTTCCGGTCGAGGACAGCGCCCCCGCTTTCGAGGTGCCCGCGGCGTGCCGATCGACGTGGGATGCGCTCGAAAGCGTCGCGCGTCGCATCGATCCGGCGGTTGCGGTCGATGGCGGACGCTTCTCCCGGAGGATCACGTGGCGCGGCCGCCTGCTCGGCGAGGTCGTGGCCGTCGATGGCGAGTTGCGGGCGCTCGGCTCCGACGGCATCGCGCGGGGGCTGGCCGGCGACCGCGACGTGCGGTCGTTCGCAGACTCCCTCGTGCGGCGCCATGCGCAGTTCACGGGGCTCGCGCCGGTCGTCGCACCGCGCGAAGCGCAGGCTGCTGGTTCGACCGATCGCCTGAGAACGGCGCGCGCGGAGTCGCTTCGCGAGTCCATGCAGGCTGCCAGGATCTCGAACGAAGAACGCAATGCCCTGACAGCCGGAATCGGCGGCGAACTCGAGGACGACGGAACGTCCGCCGTCGAGGGCGCCCGAGGGCCGAGCGAGTAGCGATGTCACGCTGGTAGTCGGGCGTTCGCGCCCGAGGAGGTGCTTGGAGACCGATCTTGAGTCGCGGAGGCCAGGAGGCTTCCTCGGCCGACTGTTCCGCCGCTCGCCGGTGGGGCCGTTGAT
>JAEUHQ010000217.1 GCA_016794565.1 Planctomycetota bacterium
GCGGGTCCATCCGTCGCCGACGATCGTGATCGCGGTGCTCGGAAACGGCACGCCGTCGCTGGCGAGCAGCCGCCCGGTGATCCGGAAACACGCGTCGTCGACCGTGAATGTGTGCTCGACCTCCTGACCGCCCCGGATCGGTCCGGCAATCGATGCCGACCGATGCGAGTCGCCCACCCCGGCTTCGATGCTCACCTGCAATCCGAGTCCGACCACCGGGAAGAACGCTTCGCCGTCGCTACCGGACACCAACCAACTGACACTCGTCTCCGAGTCGCCATCGGCCCCGGCGAGCGCACCCGCTCCGCGCAAGACCACCGACCAAAACGGGTCGTCGGCGATCGCGCGCCCGGCGCGATCGTTCGCGCGAACGCGCAGGCTTCCGTGCGCGGGCAACCTCAGGACGACGACGTCGTCCTGATCGGCGACCGGCGCGCGGACGCCCGTCATGCCGGGCGCGGACACCTGGACTTCGATCCGGCGCGGCGCCGTGCCGCCTCTCAGGAACTCACCGAGCCGGACGAGCACTTCCCCAGCGTCGTCCGTCCGACCGATCATCGACACTTCGGTGTCGTCGCGCAGCTCGCCGCGGGTGTAGACGGCGACGAGCTCGAGCGGAACGTCGACGCATGGCCTTCCTTCCAGATCGAGCACGCGCGCAGTCACGGTGCGCGACGGCCGCACCTGCAGCACGAAACCCTCGGGCCCGATCTCGTCCGCAGTCACTGTCGCGGCACCGAACCATCCCTGCTTCGCTGCGCTGATGTCCGCGCGGTTGCCGATCTCCAGCACCGCCCGTCCCTCGGCATCGGTGATCGCCCGCTGGCCGAAGAGCACGTTCCGCGCATGCTTGCCGAGCCGCGCGGCCTGCCGCCCTTCGCGCGCCGACTGCGGGGCGCGCTCCACGCTTCCTGCCGCGACGGTCGCGGCCTCGACCGGCCGACCGGTCGCCGCCTCCACGACGCGAACCACGAACTGATCGCGCGCGAGGATCTGCGGCGGCTTGTCTGCCGCGGGCGCGCCCGACGGCGGCGTCGCGACCGCTTCCGCGGCGCTGCGCGAATCCTCTCCGTGCTTCGTGGCGCTCGCTTCCGCGGCGACTCGCTCCGCGCGATCCACGTGCGACGACGCGGGGTCGAAGTCCGGTTCGGCGAGCAGCGACGGGATCGCGATCACGGCAGCGCTCACCGCGACGAGTGCCGCCAGGGCGATCCAGATCCGCGAGTTGGCGCGCGCCGGCCGACGGTGCGAAGAGTGGCGCTCTCCCATGGCGCGCTTCTTACCGCGAGGCCCGCGAGCCGGGAAGGGCCACCTCGCGCGCCGGCGCCCGGCGCACGCAAGGCGCGCGGATCAGAACCCCGCCCAGCCCGGCACGCGCGGGTAGGGGATCGCGTCGCGGATGTTCGACAGCCCGCAGATGTAGACGAGCAGCCGTTCGAAGCCGAGTCCGAAGCCCGCGTGCGGCACCGTGCCGTACTTGCGCAGATCGCGGTACCACCCGTAGTGCTCGGGCTGCAGGCCCATCTTCTTCATGCGCGCGTCGAGCACGTCGAGGCGCTCCTCGCGCTGCGAACCGCCGATGATCTCGCCGATGCCGGGCGCCAGGATGTCCATCGCGGCCACGGTCTTCCCGTCGTCGTTGCTGCGCATGTAGAACGCCTTGATCGCCTCCGGGTAGTTCATCACCACCACGGGCCGCCCGACGTGCTCTTCGCAAAGGAAGCGTTCGTGCTCGGTCTGCAGGTCGATGCCCCACTTGGCTTCGTAGTCGAACTTCTTGCCGCTCTTCTGCAGAACCGCGATCGCGTCGGTGTAGGTCATGCGCTCGAACGCGACCTCGAGGAACTTCTCGAGCCGCGCGATGACGCCCTTCTGCACGCGCTCCTCGAAGAACTTCAGGTCGTCCATGCGCTCCGCGAGGACCGCCTTGAAGACGTGCTTCAGGAAGCGCTCGGCGAGATCGGCGTCGTCCTTCAGATCGGCGAACGCGATCTCGGGTTCGATCATCCAGAACTCGGCGAGGTGGCGCGTCGTGTTGCTGTTCTCGGCACGGAACGTCGGGCCGAACGTGTAGACCTTCGACAGCGCGAGACAGTAGGCCTCGACGTTGAGCTGGCCCGACACGGTGAGGAACGTCTCGCGGCCGAAGAAGTCCTTCTTCCAGTCGATCTTGCCGTGCTCGTCCTTCGGCAGGTTGTGCACGTCCAGCGTGCTGACGCGGAACATCTGGCCCGCACCCTCCGCGTCGCTCGCCGTGATGATCGGCGTGTTGACCCAGAAGAAGCCTTCCCTGGTGAAGAAGTCGTGGATCGCGAACGACGCGGCGTGGCGGATGCGTGCAATGGCGCCGAACGTGTTCGTACGCGGCCGCAGGTGCGCCTGCTCGCGCAGGAACTCGAGCGTGTGCTCCTTCGGCTGGATCGGGTAGGTCTCGGGATCGGCGACGAGACCGAGCACGTCGATCCCATCGGCCTGGATCTCGAACGCCTGGCCCTTGCCCTGGCTCTTCACGAGCGTACCGCGCGCGATCAGCGAGCTGCCGGCCGTGAGGTGCAGGACCTCGGAGGCGTAGTTGGCCAGCGTGTTCGGCGCGACGACCTGCAACGTGCCCTGGCAGCTGCCGTCGGTGACCTGCACGAACGAGATCCCCGCCTTGCTGTCGCGGCGCGTACGCACCCAACCGCGGACCTCGACCTTGGCGTCGACGGGGACGGCCCCGGCGAGCACTTCTCTGACGCTGGCTCGTTGCATGTCGTTCCTCGCGCGGCGATGCCGCGGAACGGCGATGGTTCCGAGCCGCGCCGCCGCGGTCAAGCACGAGCGACGCTAGACGACGACGTCGATCGGCGGCAGTCCGTCGCCGGCGTGCACCAGGCGGCCGAGGCGAACACGATCCGCGAGCAGGCCGTCGGTCACGAAGCCGAGATCGGCGAAGAAGCGTAGCGCCGCCTCGTTGCCTCGATCGACGAGGGCCACGAAGCCGCGGATGCCGCGCCGGCGCGCCTGCCGCAGCGCAGCCTCGAACATCGCGCGACCGTGGCCGCAACGCCGGCACTCGGGTGCGACGACGATGGTGACCTCGGCCACGCGGTCGGGGCCGCAATCGAGTCGGACGAAGCCGACGTCGCGCCCGCGCGATTCGGCGATGCCGGCCAGGATGCGCGCATCGGCGAGGAGGCGCTGCGGCCAGTCGTGCTGCGCCCGCCCGGCTGGAACGGAGAGCCCGGGGCCGGTGAGCCACGGCTCGACCTTGCGCGCATCGGCGAGTTGGAACGGACGCAGGATCACGGAGCCCTTCAGGTCGAGCATGGAGTGGGAGTGGCAGTCGGGCCCCGCCGGCGGGAGCCGCATCCTACGGGGCGTTGGTCGACCGTGGCCCCTCGATTCCGCCGCGCACGACACCCGAACGGGGCGCCGATCACAGGCGGAGCGGGGCGACGAGGAGCCCGTTCGACGAGGAGGAACTAGTTCGGCTGATGCAGCGGTAACGACGGGTCGTACCGCTGGCGGACACTTCGCTTGACCGACCGCCGACCGGGGATACCATCCCCGCCCTCGCTCCGCGGCGCCATGCCACGGATCGGGCTTCCGACCAACCCAGGCACTTCCACCAAGGCAAGGCCCGGACAGTCGGCTGGATTCCTCCGCGAACGGCTGCGGCCGGTCAGGAAACCCCGAGCGGAGTTCGGGGTCGGGGGATTCCGCCGCCTGCCGGGCTGCTCCGTTTCTCTGCAGCGTTCCGACCTTCCGCTCGCCTCCCTCTACGACACACTCGCGCCTTCGTCCCTCCGCGCCATGGCCAACAACGCCGACATCCTCCGCTACATCGACTCCATCGCCCGCGACAAGGAGATCGACAAGGAAGCGTTGATCGTCGCGATCGAGCAGGCGATGACGCAGGCGCTCGCCAAGAAGTACGGCGTCGACGACGTCGAGATCGGCCTCGACCGCGAGACCGGTGAGTTCGCGTGCAACTACGACGTGTCGATGGAAGAGCAGGGTCGCATCTTCGCGATGTCGGTGAAGCAGGCGATCACCGGCAAGATCCGCGAGGCCGAGCGCGACGTCATCTTCGACGAGTACTACGGCAAGCAGGGCGAGATCGTCAGCGGCACGATCCTGCGCTTCGAAGGTGACACCGTGATCGTCAACCTCGGGCGCAACGTCGAGGGCATCCTGCCGCGCGCCGAGAAGGTGCGCAGCGAGAACTACAACGTCGGCGAACGCATCCGCGCGCTGGTGTTCGAGGTGAAGAAGGTCGGGCCGCGCGTGAAGGTCATCCTGAGTCGCTCGCACCGCGACCTGGTCCGCGCGCTCTTCGAACTCGAGGTGCCGGAGATCTCCGACGGCACGATCACGATCCGCCGCATCGAGCGCGAGCCCGGCTACCGCACGAAGCTCGCGGTCGACTCGAGCGACGACAAGGTCGACTGCGTCGGCGCGTGCGTCGGCGTGCGCGGCAACCGCATCAAGTCGATCATCGACGAACTGAACGGCGAGCGCATCGACATCATCCGCTGGAACAACGACCCGACGACGCTCATCGCGAACGCGCTGAAGCCGGCCGAGGTCGGCGACATCACGCTCGACCCCGCCGCGAAGAAGGCGCTCGTCATCGTCAACGAAGACCAGCAGTCGCTCGCGATCGGCCGCAAGGGCCAGAACGTCCGGCTCGCCAGCAAGCTGACCGGCTGGGACATCGACATCATGACGCGCGCCGAACTCGAGCAGTCGGTCGCCGCGGACAGCCAGACCGACAGCCCCACCGACAGCGCGAACCCGACGGCGAGCCCCGACGCGCCGCCCGCACAGGCCGACACGCCGCCCCACGCGGACGGCACCAGAGGCACGGCCGGCGAACCCGGGTGAATCGCGTCGTTCGCATCCCTTCCCACGCAGTCCACCGCACTTTCCGAATCCGGCACGCAGCAGGAGCAAGCGATTGAAAAAGGTACGAGTCTTCGAACTGGCCAAAGAGTTCGGGATGCGGGGTCCCGACCTGGCGAAGCTCCTGCGTGAGATCGGCTTCGAGAACGTCAAGACGCACATGACGGTTCTCGACGACGCCGACCTGATGATGGTCGAAGCTCGCCTGTCCGCCCAGGGACTGCGGCGGCAGCCCCTCGAGGACGCGGGGACGACGGCGGCCGTGCCGAAGAAGAAGGCTCTGTCCGCAGCCGCCGAAGACGGCGTCGAGACGGTCGCTGAACCGGCCTCCCCTCCCGCCCGAAAGGAACTGAAGGAGCTGCCCAAGAAGGCGCTGCCGAAGGCGCCGCTCAAGAAGACCAAGAAGGATCTCGACGAGGCTGCCGAAGCACCGGCCGCAACCGAGGCCCCGGCACCGGTCGCGCCGCCTCCGGCCCCGAAGTCGCTCCCGACGCCGCAGCGCGCCAGCGACACCGAGCCCGAACTCCGGCCTGCACCCACGCCCGCTCCAAGCGTCCCGCCGCCGGCCCCCGTCCCCGCAGCAGCCGCCTCGGCGGCCACGGAAGTCATCGCGCCGCGGACGAAGGAACCCGAACCCGCGGCCCCGGCGCCGACACCGGCACCGGCAGCCACACCGGCACCGGTACCGGTCGAGCCGCCCCGGGCGCCCGCAGCGGCCGCGGCCGCTGCCGCGCCGCCCGCGGCTCCCACGCCGCCTCCCGCCGCGGGGAGCGAACCCGAGCCCGGCGTGCGCCCGCTCCTGATGCCGCAGAAGAAGGCGACCGTCGTCGGCCGCATCGAACTGCCGCAGGAGACGATCCGCGACGCGAAGAGCCGCAGCTCCCCCGCTTCGCCGACCGACCTGCGCCGCCAGGCATTGAAGAAGATGCAGCAGCGCAGCGGCAGCCGGCCGGTCCAGCAGACCGGCGCGCGCCGCGTTCCGCCGGGTCCGGGCCAGTCCGGGATGCGCGGCATGGGTCGAGACGGCGGCCGCGGCCCCGGCGGCCTGAAGAAGCAGCGCATCACGCCGACGATCGACCCCAACAAGATCGTCGAGGTCGAAGAACCGGTGTCGATGAAGGCGCTGTCCGAAGCGCTCGGCATCAAGGTCGTCGACCTCCTGCAGACCTTCATGCTGAAGCTGAAGATCGTCGGCAAGAACATCAACTCGCTGCTCAGCAACGAGGAAGTGGAACTCGTCGGCCTCGAACTCGAGCGCAACATCAAGGTCGTCGCGCACAAGGAAGCGATGGACGAACTGATGGAGCAGCTCGTCGAGGAGAGCGAGGGCGAAGAACAGCTCCTGCGCGCACCGGTCGTCACGTTCATGGGCCACGTCGACCACGGCAAGACCTCGCTGATGGACGCGCTGCGCAAGAGCGACGTCGCGAAGCACGAAGCCGGCGGCATCACGCAGCACATCGGCGCGTACAAGATCACCAACGAAGCGGGGCAGTCGACGGTCATCCTCGACACGCCGGGCCACGCCGCGTTCACCGCGATGCGCGCTCGCGGTGCGCAACTGACCGACATCGTCGTCCTGGTCGTCGCCGCCGACGACGGCGTCATGCCGCAGACGGAGGAGGCGATCAGCCACGCCCTCGCGGCGAAGGTCCCTATCGTCGTGGCCATCACGAAGTGCGACCTGCCCGGCGCGAAGCCGAAGCAGGTGAAGCAGCAGCTGATGATCAAGGGCCTGCAGTCCGAGGACTTCGGCGGCACGACCGGCATGGTCGAGGTGTCGTCGGTGACCGGGAAGGGCCTCGAAGAACTGATCGAACGCATCCACCTGGAGACCGAGATCCTCGATCTGCGCGCGCGGCCCGACGCGGCCGCGAAGGGTGTCGTCGTCGAATCGCGCCAGTCGCCCGAACAAGGCGTCGTCGTCACCGTGCTCGTCACCGACGGCACGTTGCGCCTGAAGGACCAGATCGTGTGCGGCGAGAGCTTCGCGCGCGTGCGTGCGATGATCGACGACCACGGCCAGAGCCTCGAGGAGGCCGGCCCGTCGACGCCGATCACGGTGTTCGGCCTCGACCGCCTGCCGTCCCCCGGCGACAAGCTGCTCGTCGTCGAGGACGCGAAGAAGGCGAAGGAAGTCGTCGAAGAACGTCAGCGCCGCGTGCGCGAACTGTCGCGCGCCGAACGCAGCGCCGTCACGCTCGAAACGCTGTCGGCGAAACTCGCCGAGCGCAACATCGAGGAGATCAAGCTCATCCTCAAGGCCGACGCGATGGGCTCGCTCGAGCCGCTGAAGAAGTGCCTCGAAGAGCTGTCGACTCCCGAGGTCCGCGTGAACCTCGTGCACGCCGGCCTCGGCGGCATCAACGAAACGGACGTCAGCCTCGCCGAGGCCTCGGGCGCCGTCATCGTCGGCTTCAACACGGTCGCGGACAGCAGCGCGCGTCAGCGCGCCGAGCGGGCGGGCGTCGAGATCCGCTACTACGACGTCATCTACGAACTGCTCGACCAGGTCCGCGCCGCGATGGAAGGCCTGCTCGCACCGCAGGAAGTGCACTCGGTCATCGGTCACGCCGAGGTCAAGGCGACCTTCCGTTCGTCGAAGTTCGGCATCATCGCCGGCTGCCGGGTCACCGACGGCGTCGCGAAGCGCAACGCAACCGTTCGCCTCTCGCGCGACGGCACCGTCGTGTGGAGCGGAAAGGTCGGCAGCCTGCGCCGCATCGAAGAGGACGTGCGCGAGGTCAAGGCCGGCCTCGAATGCGGCATGACGCTCGACGGCTATCAGGACGTGAAGGTCGGCGACATCCTCGAGTTCGTGCAGGTCGAACTCGTGAAGCGCACGCTCGGCGGGTGAGCCGGGCGGCGATCGTGCGCGCGCATGGAGCCCTGGTCGCAATGCTCTACATCGGCGTCCTCCAGTTCAGCCTCGAGATCCCGTACGCGGAGTCCCTGAAGGACAAGCGCAACGTGATCAAGGCGCTGAAAGACCGGCTGCGGCGGTCGTTCAACGTGTCGTTGTCCGAGATCGAGGACCTCGACCAGACCACCGTCGCCACCCTCGGCGCAGTCGTGGCGGGCAGCGACACTGCGCATCTCAACAGCACGATGGACCACCTGCTGAACGAACTGAAGGACTGGCGCGACGGCACGCTGGTCGACCATCAGCTCGAGATCATCTCGCCCCACTGACCGCGTGCCGCACCCGACATGAACGACCGCCGCATCGCCCGACTGCAGGAGCAGATCAAGCAGCGCCTCGCGGAGATCCTGCAGCGCGATCTCGGCGATCCCGACCTCGGCTTCGTCACGATCACACGCGTCGAGCTGGACAGCGAGTTCACGCAGTGCCGGGCCTTCTGGTCGGTGCTCGGCGACAGCCGCCAGCGCGCCCGCAGCGAAGGAGTACTGCGGCGCGCCCGCGGACTCTGCCAGCGTGCAGTCGGCAAGTCGCTGCACACGCGCACGGTGCCCCACCTCGAGTTCGTGTTCGACGAGGGCATCGCCGGGGCGATCCGCGTGAACACCCTGCTCCAGGAATTGAAGGAAGAGCGGGAGAATCGCCCCACTCCGCCGCCCGACGCGCCGGCACAATGACGGCAGCGACTCCGCGGGAGTCGCAGGCCGGAGTCACCCGTCGGAGCGCCACCATGAAGCCGATCCTCTTCGTCGGACTCGTGCTGCTCGGCACGCAGCTCGTTCTCGCCCAGGAAACACCAGCCGCACCCGACCCGATGGCCGGTGCGAAGGCGCGCCTCGCGACCGCGCTCGAGAAGACCGCGACGTTGCGCGACGTGGCCTTCGCGGCGAAATGGGGCCCCGCGGAGGACGACGACGCGGATGCAGCCGCAACGGCGCAGCAGCTCGGCATGATGCAGAGCGGCAAGGCCAGCGGCTCATGGCACGATGGCCTGCTGCACGTGCGGTTCGAAGGCGACGCGGGCGACGAACTCGCGATGTCGGGACGCTTCGCGATCGCGAAGGACACGAACAACGACTGGTGCGCCCGTTCGACGCGGTTCGCGGACGGCAACGCGACATCGTTCGTGCCCGACCCCGAGCGTCTCCTTCGCCTGCTCGCCGGGATGGATCTGGCGGTCGTGCACCGCGCCGTCGGCACCCTCGACGAGCGACCGGTCGAGATCCTGTCGGTCGCACTGAACACGGACCAGGTCGCGGACCTCGCGTGGTCCGACGCGATCCCCGACACCGTGACGAACGGAGGAGCCTTCCGCCTGGCCCTGATGGCGGCAGCAGGCGGCGGTGCGCGGGCGGCCGCACCGCGACCGGACGCGACCGTGGACATCGCGATCACGCTCGACCCGGCCCTCGGCCTGATCCAGCGAGTTCAGTTCCGTTCCTGGACCAAGGCGAACGACGGACAACGTGTGTTCTTCCGCGGCGGTGCTGGCGCCATCCGCGTGGTCACCGGAGGCGGCAACCGCAACCGGAACGAGAAGGACGACACCGACGACGCGGACAAGACGGACGCGAAGGCTCCGCTCCAGTACGAAGACGGCCTGCCGCAGCGGTCGCGCAAGAAGATGGACGTGAACGATCTCGACGTGCGCCTCACCGATCACGGCACCCACAAGGCGCCCGATCTCGGCGCCGCTGCGGCGCGCCTGCTGCGTCGCTGACCCACGACGATCCGATGGCCGATCGCGTCACCCCCGCTGCCTCCTTCGCCACCCACCCGCTTCTCGCGGCGCTCACGACGTTCGCGCTCGCCCAGGAGCCGACCACGCCGCGACCCGTTCCGCCGCGATCCCCCGCACTGCAGCGTGCCGTCGACGACGCAACCGTGGCCCTCGGCAAGCTCACGACCGCGCCGCACGCGTTCGCCGGCACCTGCGACTCCGCGCTGCCGGACATCGTGCTGCCGAAGGTCGTCTTCACCGCGGCGCGCGACGGCGAGCTCTCGTACTTCACGGTGGCCGACCACCGCGTGCTGCAGCACGGGGACCAGGTCATGGTGTCGAAGGCGAACGGGCCATGGTCGCGTCCCGAGGGCGACGCACCCGAATGCCCGTGGGAACCGGCGATGCTCGCCCGACGCCTCGCGACCGCGGTCGTGCAGGAGCACGCGGTGACGGAGTTCGAGGGTCGCCCGGCAATCCGGATCCACCTCGCGTGGACGAACGACGCGGCGCGCCGGGTGATCGACGACGCGAGCCACCCGACGACTCGCTTCGCAGCGATCCTCGAGAACATCGGGCGGCATGCGAACGACGCCGGCGAACACCTCGTCGTCGACGCCTGCGTGGTGTTCGACCCGGCGACCAAGGTCCTCTACGGGTGTGCGCTGCGGGTCGAGGTGATGGAGCCGAAGGCAAGCCCTTCGGACGAAGAGGAAGCCGAGAAGGCACCGCACCCGCTCGGTCTCCCGGCGCTGCCGCGTCGTCCCGCAGCGTACTACGTGATGACGGTCGCGATGCGGCCCGTCGGCGAAGTGCCGCTGCCCCCGCTCGACGAATCTCTGCGCAGCGCGCTCGGCGTCACGGTCGGACCGCAGCAAGGCGCGAAGGACGAGCCCGTCAGATGATCTCGAGCAGGGGCGCGTCGCCTCGTGCGACGAAGTGCCCGACGATCGCGTGACTCGGGGCACCGGCCTCGACGAGACGACGAACGACTGCGTCGGCGATCGCCTCCGGCACCGCGAGCAGCAGACCGCCGGAGGTCTCCGCGTCGAACACCAGGTTCGCGATTGCCGGATCGACGTCGGGGCCGATGCGGACCCGCGGGCCGTAGAACGCCTTGCCCCGCGCACAGCCGCCGGACGTCACACCGTCGCGAACGAGCTCACGGGCGCCGGGCAACAACGGCAACGCCGCCGCCTGCACCTGCAGCGCGAGGCCGGCCCCTTCGGCCATCTCGCACGTGTGCCCGACGAAGCCGAAGCCGGTGACGTCGGTCGCGCCGTGCACGTCGAGGTCGAGCACCGCCTCGCACGCAGCCTTGTTCAGCGTGGCCATCTGTTCCATCGCGGCGAGCGCCGTGGTTGCCGCGGCCTTCTCGCGCTTGATCGCCGTCGAAACGGGGCCGGCGCCGAGCGCCTTCGTCAGCACCAGCACGTCGCCGATCCTCGCGCCGCCGTTCCGCCAGAAGCGCTGCGGATGGACCATGCCCGTCACGGAGAGCCCGTACTTCACCTCCGCGTCGACGACCGAGTGACCGCCGCACAACACTGCTCCGGCCTCACGGATCTTCTCGAGGCCACCCGCGAGCACTTCCCCGAGCATTTCGAGGTCGAGCTCCTTGGGCCACCCGACGAGATTCATCGCGGTCACCGCACGCCCGCCCATCGCGTAGACGTCCGACAGGGCGTTCGCGGCGGCGATGCGGCCGAACCAGCGCGGGTCGTCGACGATCGGCGGGAAGAAGTCGACCGTCTGCACCAGCGCGCGCTCGGCGTCGATACGGAACACCCCCGCATCCTCGAAGCCGCGGTGCCCCGCGAGCAGGTCGGGATGTTCGATCGCGCCCAGCTTCTGGAGAACCTGCCCGAGGCTCCCCGGCGGCAGCTTCGCGGCTCAACCCGAGCCGGAGGCGTAGCGCGTGAGACGCTTGTCGGGATGGTCGGCCATGATCGGACTCATCGGACGGATGCGAGGGCCGCGCGAATCGCGCGAGCGACCTCGCCGAGATCCTCAGCGAGCAGCGTGCGCGCGTCGAACAGGAGGCGCCCCTCGGCGACGCGAGCGAAGACCGCGACGGGTCGCGCTGCCCGCAGCGCCGCGAGCTCGGCGTCGCCGCCGCGCAGCGCCACGGCCCAGCTCGGCAACGCGCGCGCCGGATTGGCGCCCGCGCCGGCGAACGAGTCGCTCGGCACGACCTCGCAACGCAAGCCGTTCAGCAGACGCGCGAGGTCCTCGCAGCGGGCGCGCAGTTCGACGTCCGTCGCCGCGAGCATGCGCAGAGTCGGCACGTCCCGCAGCGGGTCGCCATCGCGGTAGACGCGGAGCGTCGCTTCGAGCGGAGCGAGCGTCAGCTTGCAGCACCGCAGCGCCCGGTAGAGCGGGTGCGCCCGGCACCGCGCGATCAGTTCGGCGCGGCCGACCAGGATGCCGCACTGCGGGCCGCCGAGCAGCTTGTCCCCGGAGAAGCACGTGACGTGCGCCCCGGCCGTGAGGCTGTCGCGCACCCGCGGTTCCGCTTCGAGGCCGGCGATCGTCCGTTCGAGCAAGAGGCCCGAACCGAGGTCGTCGAGCACGAGCAGTTCGCGACCGGCCGCGAGCCCGACCAGATCGGCCACGGCGGGCGTTCCCGCGAAGCCTTCGATACGGAAGTTGCTCGGGTGCACCTTCAGATAGGCGGACGTCGCCGGACCGGTCGCTGCCACGAAGTCGGACAGGTGCGTCTTGTTGGTCGCGCCGACCTCGACCATCGTGCAGCCCGCACGACGCATCACCTCGGGAACGCGGAAGCCGCCGCCGATCTCCACCAGCTCGCCGCGCGAGATCACGACCTCGCGTCCGGCGCACAACGCGGTGAGCATCAACGTGGTCGCCGCGGCGTTGTTGTTGACGACGAGCGCACCGCCCGCGCCGGTCAGTTCACACAGGAGCTGCGCGACGCCGGCCTCGCGCTGGTCGCGTTCCCCGGTGACCGGATCGATTTCGACGATCGCGCTGCCGGCGGCCTGCACGAGCGCGTCGACGGCGGTCGCCGCCAGCGGGGCGCGACCGAGCCCGGTGTGCAGCACGATGCCTGTCGCATTGAAGACCCGCGAGTGACGGGCCCGCTGCGCGGCGTCGCAGCGCACCAGGAGTTCGCGTGAAATGAACGCGCTGTCGACGAGCGAACGCAGAGCGTCCGCACCGATCGCTCCCGCGAGCACACGCGAGCGCAGGTCGTCCAGCCACGCACGCGCCTCGCGAACGAGGAGAGGGTGCGGCAGGGAAGCGAGAGCTTCGAGGCGGACGATCTCGTCGATCGACGGGAGGCTTCGCAGCGCTTGCGATCGGTCGGAGTCGGTCCTGGGCATCGTGGAGTGCCCCGCTACCATACCGGCCCTCCATGCAGCGCGCCGTCCCGAAAGCCGAAGAGCCCGATCCGCGGGAGCGCGCACTGGCCCACACACTCGGCCTTCCGCCGATCGTAGCCCGCGTGCTCCTGGCGCGCGGACTCGACGATCCAAGGCGGGTGCGGACCTTCCTGCAGCCGGACCTCGCGTCACTGCACGACCCGTTCGCGTTCCGCGACATGAAGAAGGCCGTGGATCGCATCCGCGCCGCGTTGCGGCAGCAGGACCCGATCCTGATCCACGGTGACTACGACGTCGACGGCATCACCGGCACGGTGCTGCTGCACAAGTTCTTCGGTCTCGTGCACGGCACGAGCCGCGCCTACGTGCCGGCCCGCGCCGACGGCTACTCGTTCTCGCGAGCGAGTGTCGACGCGATCCTCGCAGGCGGGTTCAAGCTCGTCATCTCGGTCGACAACGGCACCAACGCGAAGGAGCCGATCGCCGAGCTGCAGCGCGCCGGCGTCGACGTGATCGTGACCGATCACCACGGCACGAGCGACAACGTCGCGGATGCGTTCGCGGTGCTGAACCCGCGGCTGCCGGACGCGGGCTATCCCGACCACGACCTCGCCGGCTGCGGCGTCGCATTCCGCCTCGCTGCGGCGGTCGCGACGTCGTTCGCGGGCAGCCGGCTTCAGAGTCCGGAGTTCGGCGAGTTCCTCACCGACGCGATGACCTACGTCGCCCTCGGCACCGTGGCGGACGTGGCGCCGCTCTGCGGCGAGAACCGGACCCTCGTCTTCCACGGCCTCCGCGCCCTCGCGCAGAGCCGCAATCCCGGCATTCGCGCCCTCCTCGACGCAGCGGGTCTGCTGCACCGCGGCGCCGATGTCGAGGACATCGGCTTCCGCATCGCACCGCTGCTGAACGCAGCGGGCCGCGTCGGTCACGCCAACGACGCGATCGCGCTGCTGTGCGCACCGGGCTACCGCGAGGCCCAGGTCGCTGCGAAGGTGCTGGAGACGCACAACGAAGAACGGCGCCGCGTCGAACGACAACTGCAGGACGAAGTACTCGGCACCGCGATGGCCTCGCCCGACCCCGCGGTCGTGCTCGCGAGCGACCGCTGGCACCCCGGCGTGCTGGGCATCGTCGCCGCGCGCGCGACGGAGGCGTGCGGCAAGCCCGTGCTGCTCGTCGCGTGGAAGGGTGATGTCGGTCGCGGCTCGGGACGCTGCGCCGCGGGTTCGCACCTTCGCAACCTGCTCGCCGAATGCGGCGACGAACTCGTCGCCCACGGCGGCCACGCCGCCGCGGCCGGCTTCGAAGTACGGCGCGACCGCTTCGAGGCCTTCCGCGAACGCTTCGTCGACGCCTGCCGGCGCGCACCGCCTGCCGAAGACCGCGCTCCGATCGACGGACTCGCCCAGCTGGACGAACTCGACCCACACACCGTGCGCCGCCTCGACATGCTCGGCCCCTTCGGCACCGGCCACCATCGGCCGCGTTTCGCGACCCGCGGCGTCCGCACCGTCGGCCATCCGCTCACCGACGCGCGCGGCCAGGATCTGCGCATCCGCGTCGCGGCGCACGGGCAGGTGCTGCCGGCGCGCGTCGTGCGGGGCGGCGCGCGCTTCGAGGAGATCCGACGTCACCCGGGGCCGTGGACGATCGTCTACTCGCCTCGACTCAATCCGCGCGGCGAAGACGGACCCGTGCAACTCGACGTGCACCGCCTCGTCGACGAGTTCGACAGCCGGACCACACCTTCCCTCTCGTGACCACGACCGCCCCCAGTTCGCCGTCCGTTTCCCCCGCCCCGCCCGCGCACCGCGGCCCGATCCGTCGTCTCTACGACTGGGTGCTGCACTGGGCCGAGACTCCGTACGCGATCCCCGCCCTGTTCCTGCTGAGCTTCGCGGAGAGCAGCTTCTTCCCGATCCCGCCGGACGTGCTGCTGATCGCCCTGTGCATCGGCAACGTGAACCGCAGCTACCGCTTCGCGAGCTGGTGCTCGCTTGCGTCGATCCTCGGCGGGGTCGCCGGCTACGGCATTGGCATGTTCCTGTGGAACCTGTCGGCCGTGAGCGGCTTCTTCCTCACCTACATCTTCAGCCAGGCGACGTTCGACAGTGTCGGGAAGCTGTACCAGGAGTACGACTTCTGGATCGTGTTCGTCGCGGCCTTCACGCCGATCCCCTACAAGGCGATCACGATCACCGCGGGCGTGTTCGGCACGAACTTCCCGATGTTCGTGATCGCGTCCGCCGTCGGCCGCAGCGCGCGCTTCTTCCTCGTCGCGTGGCTCTTCCGCCGCTACGGGCCACCGATCAAGGACTTCATCGAGCGGCGCTTCGGCCTCGTGACGATCGTCGGCACCGTGCTGCTGATCGGCGGTTTCGTCGCCATCAAGTACGTGCTGTGATCCACCCCGCCCGACGGGCGGCGTGGATCAGCATCTCACGGGAGCCGTCGCAACGCGGGGC
>JAEUHQ010000045.1 GCA_016794565.1 Planctomycetota bacterium
CCGCCGAAACCGCTGCCCGTCGACGAAGTGCGCGCGCACGTGGACGAATGGCGCGGTCGATGGCTCTGGTACGAAGGAACCCTCGAACAAGTCCAAGGCCCGCGCGACGGTCATCCGATCGCCGGGTTCTCGATCTGGGAAGCGACCGTCCAGCTCGCGGACGGCAACCGTGTCATCGCGGCGCTGTCGATCCCGCCGAAGGAGGGGCTGAAGGCGGGATCGTGGGTCAAGGTCGAAGGCTTCCTGATGAAGCTGCGCGACACGACCTACCCGCTCGAGATCGAACGCGCGCCGTTCCTGGTCGGGCGCGAGATGATGCGCGACTACGCGGACTGGGGCCCGGTCACGAAGCTCGACCAGGCGCTGCTCGATTCGTTCGACGACACGAGCCTGTGGCCCGGCACGAAAGCATGGCACACGATCGAGGAGGACCAGACCGAACCCCTGTGGCACCTGGCCGCGTTCGTCCGCGACACCGCGAACCAGCGCACACTCGCCGACTGGAGGAAGATCGCGTCGCTGAACGCACAGACCGAGGTGTATCGCAAGCTCCTGGACGGCGAGATCACCCGAGGCAGCCCGCTCCGTGTCTTCGGAACGCTGGTCCGCCGCCGCATCATCGCGGCGCCGCCCAACCCCGCCGGGATCGAGTACTGGACGACCGTCTGGGTGCAGGTTCGTGAATTCGGCGGTCGGGTGATCCCGATCTGGGTACCCAAGCGCGTCGACAACGTCGCTCTCCGATCCAACCTCGAAGTGCGCGGCTTCCTCTATCGCTGGTTCAACTACGAGGCACCGAAGGACCGCCTGCGCGCCCCACTTTTCGTCGCCGCCGACCTCGACCTCTACCAGCTCGAGACGGACCGTACGATGCACACGCTCGGCATCGTCCTGCTGTCCGGACTCGCCGGAATCATCGTGCTGTTCTGGATCGCCCAGCGACGCGCCGCGAAGGAGTCGCTGGCGCACTCCCGCGACATGGATGCCCGCCGCCGGCGACGGCGCGAACGTGGTGCAACGCACTCTGTGCCGACGGGCGAGACTCCGCCGGCCTGATGCTCACGCCTTGCGCACGGTCGCCGCGCCGATGGCGGCGAAACCGCCGCCGAGGAGCACGGTGAAGGGGACCCAGAAGCAGGCCTGCAACATCGCGAGCCAGTGCATGCGTTCGTCCGCCGCCATCGCGGGCATGCCGCTCGGCAGCTGGCCGTAGTGGGTCTGCCAGCCGTTCTGTAGGTCGAGGTACTGCACGACCACGACGGGCACACGGGCGAGCAACGCGTAGACGAACATCACGAGGAAGACCCGCGGCCACGCGAACAGCCCGAGGAGCAGGAGCGGCGGCCCGGCGTGGACGAGGTAGCCGATGCGGTCGTGCAGTTCTGCGCTGTCCTTCGTGTGCAGCACGAAGAGGGCGGCGGCGACGAGGGCGCACCAGGCGAACATCGGAACGAAGAACCCCGACACGAACGGTGGACGCGGACCGGCTTCCGCGAGGCGATGCCCGAAGAGGACTCCGAACACGGGCACGAGCCACGTGATGCCGAACAGGCCCCCCGGGATCTCCGCCGAGGACGAGAACCAGAGCGGCGACCAGCCGCTCCGCTCGCCGACGACGCGAACCATCGTGACGAGCAGTGTCAGTGCCGACGAGACGAACACGAGACTCTTCGCCGACGGCTGCCGGGCGTCACTCATCGACGCGATGGTGCACCGGGAGCCGCCGCGCGTAAAGGCTGCGTCGAGCGACGGTTGAAGAACGGCCGCTCCCGCGCGTACGGTCCGCGTTCGGCCCAGGGCGAACAGACGAGAGAGACACCCGCCGCCGGGGAATGTTCTCCGCGTCGGAACATCGCGCTCGGCCCGTTCGTCATGGCGAGCGGAGGAGTCACGCTCACATGGCATCACGTTTCGAACTCGTCGCCGACGGCACCGGCAAGATCCACTTCGTGCTTCGCGGTCAGGACGGTACGGCTCTGCTCGAGAGCCGCGCGTGCGAGAGCAAGATCATGGCGCAGAACGCGGTGCTCCACGCGCGCACCGCCCTCAAGACCGACGCGAACCTCACGGAGCAGTCGAGCAGCGACGGCAAACACGCACTCGTGCTGGCGGACAAGGACGGCTCGACACTGGCACGTTCCGCGGCTCACTCGTCGCCGTCCGCACTGGGCACGATCCGCTCGTCGATCCTCGCCGTCGCGGCGGCCGCGCCGATCGTCGACCTCACGAAACGAAGCGCCGCTTCGGCTTCGCGCTGATCACCGCGAAGACCGCAACCGACCGACGAGAGCCCGCATGCGCCCGAGACCGTCGGCCATGCGCACTCCGTGCCAGCAGGCGTCGCGTCCGTCGCACAACTCGACCCGCGCGTCGCCGAACGTACGCGCGGTGAGCAGTTCCGTCCGCTGCGCCGCGTCGAACTCCCAGGGCTCGCTCGGCAGGATCACGACGTCCACGCTCGACGCGATGACTTCGGCCGGCGTGACCTCGGGATAACGGCCCGGCAGCGTCGCACAGACGTTCGTCGCGCCCACCCGGCGGAGCACGTCGTGCACGAACGTGTCGGCGCCGATGCTCATCCAGGGCTTCCGCCAGATCGCGTAGAAGACGCGCAACGGGGGAGCATCGACCGCATCGACCGCCGCTGCCGCCACCTCCGCCTCGATCCGGAGCAGGAACGGCACGACTGACGGAAGGACCCCGAGGCGCTCCGCGAGCGCACGCAAGGCGGCCGCGGCCTCGACCACGGTGCGCGGCGTCTGCACCAGCACCGAGAAGCGATCGCGGAACCACGCGATGTCCTCGAGCCGGTTCTCCTCGGCGTTGGCCAGTACGAGGTCCGGCCGAAGCGCCGCCACCGCCTCCCGCGCGGGGTTCTTCGTGCCGCCGACGCGAACGGCGCGTGCGACGTCCGACGCCGGCTCGGTGCAGTAGCGCGTGCATCCGACGAGTGCATCACCGGCTCCGAGCATGCACACCGATTCGGTGGTACTCGGCACGAGGCTGACGACGCGGCGGGCAACGATCGCTTCGGCCATGCGCGGTCAGAGTCGGCGGCGGAGGAACGCCGGCACGAAGCGCCAGACGCCGAGGCCGAACCCGCGCCGCAGCGTTGGAAGCGCGTGGCCGTGCCGATGCGCGTTCTCGGCGGCGACGTCCCGATGCTCCGCGCCGAGCGGGCACGCGCTCCGCACGCGGCACTCGAACTCGCAGTTGCCGGCGTGGCGATGCGTCGCGCAGCGCGCCAGATCGCGCGGGTCCGTTCCGTCGTGGACCGCCGCCGGACAAGCGTCGAGACAGGGCTTCGAACAACCACAGCACGGATGGAAACGATCGCTGATCGACGCGTCGGGGATTTCGCCGAACGGACGACCGTCGACCAGGAGCGCCGCCCGGACGCGCAACCAGGGACCGAACTGAGGGTGCAGCAGCAGTCCCGACACCGGCGACACGCTGCCGAACCCGGCGGCTTCGCCGAGACGCGCAAAGCGGATCGGCCCCGGGCAGGCAGCCGGCACGCAGGAACATCCGACTCCGGCAACTGCCAACCGCCGCTCGATGGCTCGGACCGCTTCGCGCGCGTAGCGACACGGATCGGCGTTGGCCGGGTCGTGCGCCGCGGAATAGTGCTGCCAGAACGCACGGCCCGCGGTCCCGAGCACCACGATGGTTCCGCACTTCGGGGCGAGTCGAGACGCGCGGAACTCCTTCTCCTGGCTGCCATCGAAGCGCTCCGCGTCGACGAGACCGACCAGGTTGATCCCGGCCGACTCGGCGTGACGGCGCACTTCGGCCAGAAGGGGCGAATGCATGGGAGAAGAAGGCAAGGGGGCGCGGGGCCGCGCGACCAGCGCGCGCTTTTTCGTCGCTGCCCGGAGCGGGGACAAGCCCCGCGAAGTCGAACCCGTGCTCGACAGCGCGCGGGAAGCCGCTACCCTCGGCTGGTCCCTCGCGGGGAAGCCGGTGTGAACCCGGCGCTGTCCCGCAGCTGTTACCGGGAACGAACGCCCGATGCCACTGGGTCCGCCGTGTCGGCGACCTGGGAAGGCGGGTCAGTAGGTCGATCCGGGAGCCAGAACACCCGACGCGGGACCGGCCTTCGGGCCGCACATCGACCGTTCCGGCGCGCAAGACGCCGAGGTGGCTCATGACTGCGTGTTCGCAGGGCGCTCGCGCCCTGGTTCCGTTCTTCGTCTCCTTCTTCGTCGCTCTCGGCGGCGAACCCGCGCGCGGGCAACAGCTGCCGGAGGGATTCCGGCACGAGGCGTCCCCGCTGCCTCTGGCCGCATCGACCGTCTTCGTTCGCTCCAACGGCGACGTCGTCACGTTCGACGGCCGCCACCTCGTCCTCGCGGCGACCGGCCAGCCTGCGCGCGTCCTCCTGATCCTCCCGACGACGGCCTTCGGCTCGTTCGTGATCGAGCCCTCGCTGGGCACGCTCGTGTTCGGTGAGAACAGCAACGGTGGCGTCTGGGTCGTGCCGATCGCGGGGCCGCGGCCACGGACACCGAAGTTCCGCCTCGCGCTGAACTACGACGCCGCGGTGCTCGACGCGACGCACGTCGTCGTTTCTGCGAAGACCACGGGCTGGACCACGCCCGACAACGAAGTGTTCGTCCTGGACCTGACGACGGGCGCCCAGTCGCTGGTGGCAACGCTGCCGGGTCCATCGGGTCCGGTCGCCGTCGACGACGGCGGCAGCGTCTACTACGCGACGGCGAGTGCGCCCTTCTCGACCCCGCCCGTCCCGTCGACGGTGTTGCGCTTCCCCCACACCGCGATCACGAACGCGATCCTGCTGCAGACGCCATTGACCACGGCGGACGCACAACTCGTCGCGACCGGCATCGACGCCGCTGCGGATCTCGCATTCGACGACCGCGGCAATCTGCTCTTCTCCGACTGGTTCCAGAACACGATCGGCGTCGTGCTTGACGCGACTGGGCCGACGCCGAGTCTCGGCACACCGCTGGTCTCGTACGGACTCGCTCCGGGCGCCGCGTCGTTGCACTTCGTGAAGAGCACGGGCAGGGCCGTCTTCCAGCCGTTCCAGCCGGTCGGTGCGACGCTGTTCGTGCACGAGACGGACTACTTCTCGGCAAGCCAGCTCGCGATCGTTCGCCCGGCGCGGCCGACACTCACCGCGAGTGCACCCTCGCCGGTGCCCGCGGGCGCGTTCGCATTCACGATCGACGGCGGTCCGGCGCTCGGTCTCGGAGTGCTCGCCATCGCCTCGGCGGCGAACACGGCCGAAGGCGCGTTCGACCTCGGTTTCGCCCAACCGCTGCACTGGAGCCTCGCCCTCGGCCCCGCGTCGATGCTCCTGCCGATGGCGTTCGATGCTGCGGGCCACGCACTCGTCGCCGCGAACAACCCGGGCTTCCAGCCCGCGATCACGACGACCGCGCAGGCCGCGTTCCTGTCCTCGACGAACGCACTCGGCTCCACGAACCCCGCGGTGACGACGCTCGGTCCGTGACACCACGCGCCGCGCGGATGCGAAGTCGTTACAGCGCACCGCTGTCAGGCGACTCCGCCGGGTGCCGTAATAGCCGCCCTTTCAACGGCGGAGTCGCGAGCACCCGCAGTCCATGCAACGACAGAACATCGTCCTCCTCGTCGGGAGCCTTCTCCTCTCGGTCGCCGCGGCGATCGTGATCCCGCAGGCCTTCCAGTCGGACGATCCTTCGCCGATGCGCTGGACGGAGGCAGACGAACAGGTCATCGCCGACGACGCCGACGCGAACGTCGCGACCACGGCGACACTCGACTCGACGGAACGCACGGCCGGCGAGGCGGCGCAGGCCCTCGCACCCGACGAGGCCAGGGTCGCGGTGCTGCTGCGCGGGCGCGTCGTCGACCGCTTCCAGCGCCCCGTTTCCGCGGCCCAGGTGTGGCTCGACTTCGGCCGAGCCGGGGCTCGCGGTGGTCCGATGGCTCGCCAACGCCGGGTGCCGGATCCCGTGCAGACCGACGAGCAAGGGCGCTTCGCGTTCGCGGGGCAGACCTTCCGCAACCTGCAGGTCGCGCTGCAAGTGCTGCACGAGACGCACGCGCCCGGCGTGTTCGACAAGTTCGTCGGCGAGGTGCGCTCGCACGACGGAGCGAGCGAGATCGATCTCGGCGACCTCGTGCTGACGCAGGGCGGCGAGCTGGTCGGTCGTGTCACCGATCTCGAAGGCAACGGCATCCCGGGTGCGGACCTCGAGCTGCAGGCGGAGAACGGCAACCCGATGCGAATGGTCCGCGAC
>JAEUHQ010000034.1 GCA_016794565.1 Planctomycetota bacterium
GCGCTCCTCCACTGGTGCCAGCACCACAAGATCGGCCAGCCGAAGTACGAGCTCGTCGAGACGATCGGGCTCCAGCACGAGCAGGAGTTCCGCGTCCGCGCCGAGCTGCGCGACGGGCGCAGCGCCGAGGGCCGCGGCCGCACGAAGCGCGCCGCGGAGAAGGACGCAGCAGGCACGCTGCTCGAACGCCTGCAATCGCATCGGAACGAACCATGACCACCATCGCACTGC
Organism: Planctomycetota bacterium; assembly: GCA_016794565.1. Taxonomy (GTDB): domain Bacteria; phylum Planctomycetota; class UBA1135; order UBA1135; family UBA2386; genus JAEUHQ01. Next base: position 232 of record JAEUHQ010000034.1, read on the forward strand.
TCGGCACCGGCCTGCTCGGCGCCGCCATGATCGAGAACCTGCTGCAGAAGGGCGTGGCCGTGCGCGCCTGGAACCGTTCGCGCGACAAGCTCGCGCCGCTCACCGGGAAGGGCGCGGTCGCTGCGGCGAACCCGGCCGAGTGCGTTCGCGGTGCGTCGCGAGTCCACCTCGTGCTCGCGGAGGACGCCGCCGTCGACGACGTGATCGCGCAGATGCGCCCCGGCCTCGGCAGGGACGTGCCGGTGGTCGACCACTCGACGAACGCGCCGGCGAAAGTGAAGGCGCGCTTCGCGACGCTGCGCGCGCAGGGCGTCCGCTACGTGCCGGCCCCGGTCTTCATGTCGCCGCAGAACGCTCGCGAAGCGAGCGGACTGATGCTCCTCGCGGGACCGAAGGCCGATGCCGACGCGCTGGTGCCGGAGCTGTCCGCGATGACGGGCAAGGTGTGGCACGTCGGCGAACGACCCGATCTCGCCGCGGTCCACAAACTCGCCGGGAACTCGGTGTTCTTCGCGATGGCCGCCGCGATGAGCGACGTGCTCGCCATCGGCAAGGGCTGCGACGTCGGCCCGGAGCAGATGCTCGCGCTGTTCGACGTCTTCAAGCCGGGCAGTGCGCTGCCCTACCTCGGCCAGCGGGTGCAGCGTGCGACCGACGCGCCGGCGAGCTTCGAGCTGTCGATGGCCCGCAAGGATGCACGACTCATGACCGAGGCCGCAGGCCCGGTGCCGACGCTCGTGCTGCCCGCCGTCGTGGCGGCGATGGATCGTGCGATCGCCCGCGGGCAGGGTCACGCCGACTACGCGGTGTTCGTCCGCAGCTGACGGGGCGGCCGGCAGCGCCCGACCGACACAGGGAAAGACCGGACGGGTTTGTCCCGTGGCCGTTCCGCGGAGCCGCGGCCGATAGCGCACGCCACACGCGTTCCGCACCTGCATGAACTGGACGATCCGCCGCACACTCCTCGCCCTCGGTCTCGCGGGCACGTTCCTCGTGGCGCTCGTCGGCGCCGTGGCCGCTCACTCCCTCGGACGTCAGGAAGCAGCGGGCGCGGCGACGGTCGTGACCCTGCAGGCTCTGCGCAACCACCTCGAAGGCGACATGATGCACGACGGCCTGCGGGCCGACGTTCTGGACGCCATGTTCGCGGCGGAGTGGGACCCGGCCCGGCGCACCGAAGTGGAGAAGAGCGTCTCCGAACATGCCGCGTGGTTCCGCGAGGCGTTGCAGAAGAACGCCGGCCTCGATCTCTCCGCGACGGTGAAGACCGCCCTGGCCGACGCCCGACCGTCGCTCGAGAGCTACATCGCGAGCGCCGAGCACATCGTCGCGGCGGCGTTCGCCGACCCGGCGAAGGGCCGGGCCATGCTGCCCGAGTTCCAGGCCGCCTTCGAGGACCTCGAAGCGAAGAACGAGAAGCTCAGCGACGCGATCCAGGCCGACGTCGCCGCGACGCACGACTCCGCCGGCGAAGTGGCGAGCCTGGCGCGCACCCTGTCGTGGTCGCTCACGATCCTGGCAGCGGGTCTCCTGCTCGCGACCACGCTCCTGGTGTCGCGCCGCATCGTGCGCGCGATGGCCGAACTGCTGCGGGTCGCGCGCGCGATGGGCGCCGGTGACCTGTCCGCCCGCGTCGCACTCACCGGTCGCAACGAACTCGCCGACGCCGGCCGCGCGATCAACGAAGCCATCGACGGCGTGTCGTTCGCGCTCGGTGCGGACCGCGTCGACTGGCAGATCGTCGGCCGCGACCGCGCCGATCTCGTCCGCATCCGGCAGCTGGTCGAGAACGCACCGATCAACCTGATCTGCGCCGACCGCGACCTCAACATCTCGTACGTGAACCCGGCTGCGCAGCGCACCCTGGAGTCCATGCGGGAGCACCTGCCGGCACGCACCGCGGGGATCGTCGGCCACCCGATCGACGCCATCGTCCCGGACCCGGAACGGCATCGCGACGCCTTGCGCGACCCGAGCCGGCTGCCGCACCGTTCGCGCATCCGGATCGGACCGGAACACGTCGATCTCGAGGCGGCGGCGGTGGTCGACCACCGCGGCGAGTTCCTCGGCCCGATGCTGACCTGGAACGTCGTGACGCAGCGGATCGAGAGCGAACGGAAGCTCGCCGAAGCGCAGAAGCGCGAAGAGCAGCAGCGCGAGGAGCAGCACCGCTTCGAACAGGAGAAGACGATGCGCGAGCAGGAGGCGAGCGCACGGCGCGAAGGCGAGCAGCGCGCGGCCGCCGAGCGCGAACGGGAACAGGCGGCGACCCTGCGCTGCTCGGTCGACGAGATCCTCGCGGTCGTCGACGCCGCGGCCGAAGGCGACCTGACGCGTCGCATCGTGCTCGAAGACCGGGGTGCGGTCGGCAAGCTCGCCCGCGGCCTGACCGCGTTCTTCGAACGTCTTCGCGGCAGCATCGCCGAGATCGCCACGACCGCCGAGAACGTCGCGGGAGCTTCGAGCCAGATGACCAGGCTGAGCCAGACGCTCGAACGCACTTCCGGTCAGACCTCCACGGAGGCCTCGTCCGTGAGTGCGGCGTCGAGCGAAGTCTCGAGGACGGTCACCGAGGTCAGTTCTTCGATGGACCAGATGGGCCAGGCCATCCGTGAGATCGCTCGCAACGCCGCCGACGGGGCTCGCGTCGCAGCGACGGCCGTGCACACCGCCGAACGCACGACGACGACGATCGGCAAGCTCGGGCAGTCGTCGGCCGAGATCCAGAAGGTCATCAAGCTCATCAAGACCATCGCGGAACAGACCAACCTCCTGGCGCTCAACGCGACGATCGAAGCGGCACGCGCGGGCGAGGCCGGCAAGGGCTTCGCCGTCGTCGCGAACGAGGTGAAGGACCTCGCCAAGGCGACCGCCACCGCGACGGCGGACATCGAACACCAGATCACCGCGATCCGGACCGACACGGACCAGGCGGTCGCCGCCATCGGCGAGATCAGCGGCGTGATCACGAAGATCCACGAGTTCCAGACGAGCATCGCGAGCGCCGTCGAAGAACAGACCGCCGCGACGACCGAGATCGGACGCCACGTCGCCAACGTCGCCGACCGTTCGCGCGACATCACCGAAGGCATCTCCAGCGTCGCCCGTGCGGCGGAGGACGCGAGTGCCGGCTCGAACGAGACGCAGACCGCGGCCGCCGATCTCGCGGAGATCGCAGCGCGCCTGCAGACCCTGGTCAGTCAGTTCGAGATCGGTGCGACGCGAACGGCGCCCGCCCTCGCGTCGGTCGGCACCTGATGTTCAGCCGGCGCCGGCCCGCAGCATCGAGTTCACACTGGCGAGCAGGGCTTGCCGGGTGAACGGCTTCGCGAGGAATGCGCTGCGCGCCGGCAACGGACCGTCGAGTGCGCCGTCGGCGTAGCCAGACACGAACAAGACCCGGAGCCCCGGGCGCGAACGACGGAGACGCTCGGCGAGTTCACGGCCGCCGCAGTGCGGCATGACCACGTCGGTGACGAGCGCATCGAACGGCGTCCTGGCCGCGACGGCGACCGCCGTTTCCCCGTCTCCCGCGACGGTCACCTCGTGCCCCGCAGCGCGCAGTGTGCGCGCGACGAGGTCGCGCACGTTCGGATCGTCTTCGACGACGAGCACCGCGGCGGCGACCCTCGTCGCGGTCGCCGGCATCGAAATCGGCACCGGCACCGGACTGGCATCCGCGGCGGGCAGGTGGACCGTCACCGTCGTGCCGGCACCGGGCGAGCTCTCGATGTCGGCGAAGCCGCCGCTCTGTTCGGCGATGCCCCAGACCGTGGCGAGTCCGAGCCCCGTGCCCTGGCCCGCGCCCTTCGTCGTGAAGAACGGTTCGAACGCGCGCGACTTCGCCATCGCGTCCATACCGACGCCGTCGTCGGTCACCGCGAGTCGCACGTAGCGGCCGGCGCGGCGATCGCCCTTGCCGACGAAGTCGGCCGCGGCGAGATCGACGGCCCGCGTCGAAACCAGGACGCGCCCGCCTCGCGGCAACGCGTCGCGTGCGTTCAGCACGAGGTTCAGAACGACTTGCTCGATCTGTCCGCGATCGACGTGGACCGTCGTCGGCTCCGCACCCGCGTCGAAATCGATGCGAACGTTCTCACCGACCGCCCGCCGCATGAGGCCGGCGAGTCCGTCGACGACGGCGCTCAGTTCGAGGACCTCGGGCGAGAGTCGCTGGCGCCGACTGAGTGCGAGCATCTGGCGCGTCAGCCGCGCGGCACGTTCGGCCGCTTCGGCGATCAGGCGGACGTCGCTGCGGGCGGGGTCGCCCGCCGGGAGCGTCGCGAGCAGGGCCTCGGAGCAGCCGACGACGACGGTGAGGATGTTGTTGAAGTCGTGCGCGACGCCCCCCGCGAGGCGCCCGATCGCCTCCATCTTCTGCGCTCTGCGCAGTTGTTCTTCGAGCTGACGCTGTTCCGTGGTGTCGCGCACGACGCAGAGCACTTCGTCGGCCGACAGGCGTGTGAGTCGCGCCTCGCGCGTGCGCGTTCTGCCGTCGACCTCGACCTCGTACTCGTGCGGCGCCGTGGCCTCGCCGCGCAGGGTCGCACGGATGTTCGCCATCGCGGTCTCGGCGACGGCCGACGGCACGATCGCCCGGAGGTTCGCGCCGACGACCTGCTCCCGGCGTCCCGTGTCGACCGCCTCCTTCGGCGCGATCACGTCGATGCAGGTGCCGTCCGAGCGGAGACGGTACGCGGTGTCCAGCATGAGTTCCTGCAGGGCATGCAGGTCGCGCTCGCTGCGGATGCGCGCTGCGAACGCCGTCTCGCGTTCGGCGATCAACGCCCCGAGCGCGAGCGGCAACGCCAGCAGACTGACCTCGAACAGTTGCAGCGCGCTGTCGCGGTGCTCGAAGACAACGCCGAGGAACGGCCCGAAGCCCCGCGCGGTGCCGACCGCGAACGCGATCGCCGTGACGGAAGCCGTCGTGATCGCGCCGCGCGGCCCGAAGCGCAGCGCCGCCACGAGTGCGAGCAGGATCACCGAATGCTGCAGCAGCACCGCCATGATGCCGGCTTCGCACCAGAGCGACCCGACGAGCCACACCGCCATCAGCGCCGCGGCGATCGCGGCGGCCTCACCGATCTTGCGCGTCGTGAACACCGGCCGCGGCAGGGCGCACCACGTGCCGACGCACGGCACGACCGCGAGGATGCCCAGCGCGTTCATGCGCCACCAGCCGTCCCATCCCGAGTAGAAGGGGAAGTCGCGGACCTCGTCGAACGCGACGCGCGCGATCCACGACGCGGCCAGGCTCACGACGGGCGCCGCCGCCGCGGCCGCGAAGAGGCCGAGCACGTCGCGGATCCGCGCGAATCCGATGCGGACGCCGAAGCGCCGCAGCAACGACGCGCCCAGCGCGGCCTCGGCGACGCTGCCGATCGTGCCCGCGGCGACGATGGCGAACGGATACTCGAGGCTGGCCCGGAACGCCGCGCTGCCGGCCGCGACCGCGAGCAGGGCCGGCGCCCCCCACCACCACGTCGCGACGACCGCCACGCCGCTCGGCAGCCACAGCACGGCGCCGTGCAACCATCCCCCCGGCGCCTCACGCACGGATGCCGAAGCGAACACGGCCGCAGCGACGACGAAGAGGCCGAGCGCGCTCGGCACACGACCGGCGCCGTCTCCGTCCAGGTCGCGAGGCGGATCCAAGGGAAGGTTGCCACGCTCCGGGGCAGGCGCGCGGCGAATTGCCCGATGGTCGGTACGCGACGTCGCGCGGTCAATGCCGGCGCGACCCCGCGGCATCGAAACCACCTTCGCACTTCTGCGCACACGCTCGTCCGCCCTCGGCGCCGAGCGCTGCCGCCGGACGCGGCCGCGCGCGCTGACATCGACCTTACGGGAACCGGAGTTCCGTCGGGCTCGGCGGCGCTATCGTCCGCTTCCTTGCCGGGAATCCCGCCCATGAACGCGCTCGCTCACGGTTTCGGCCTGCTGTTCGCCCTCGTCGGCAAAGCGGCCCTCGCACAGAAGCCTCCGGCGGTCGTCGAGCCGTCGGCGAAGGCGCCGCGCGGCGAAGTGCTCGAGTGGAAGAGCGCGCAGGGACGCACCTACTGGTACCGCCTCCCGAAGGAGATGGACGGCAAGCAGCCGGCGAACCTGCTGCTGATGCTGCACGGGACCGGCCTCGACCACCGGTGGAGCTTCGCGAACTACTTCGACCTGCCGAACCAACGGCGCCGCGACCTCGTCGTGTCGCCGGACGGCCTCACGCCCGGTCAGGGCGACACGTTCAACTTCGTGCAGGGCCCGAAGGACGGCGAACAGATCGCCGGACTGATCGCCGACTTCAAGGCACGCTTCCCGATCGGCCGCGTCTACCTGTACGGACACAGCCAAGGTGCGTTCTTCACTTACTGGTTCGCGGGCGAACACCCCGAACTGGTCGACGGCATCATCGCGCACGCCGGCAACGTGCTGGACGTGAAGCACGGCAAGCTCGCCCGGCAGAAGGTCGCGATCGCGATCCTGCACGGCCGCGCCGACGCCGTCGTGCCGGTCGACTGCGCGATCCGCACGGAGAAGATCTACCGCGACGAAGGGTACGCGAAGCTGAGGCTCGAGATCGTCGACGGGCTCACGGAGCGGAGCGGGCACTGGCCGCTGCCCGACAGCGTCGTGAAGCTGCTCGGGTGGCTGGACCAGGTCTCGACGCAGTCCGTCGCACAGTCGCTCGCGGTCGTCGCGAACGAAGTGCAGGCCGAGGCACCCGACGTCGCCGTGATCGCCGAGCAGGCGAAAAAGGCGCGGGCACTCCTGCCGAAGGCGGGCGAGGCGGAGAAGAAGGACCTCACGCCGGTGGTGACCGCCGTGCAGGCGTTCGTCGCGAAGGCCGCGCTGATCCACGCCGAACACCTGCTCGCGAGCGGCGAGGTCGCCGACCCGAAGGCGGCGTTCGGGGCGTGGGCCGTGCACTTCCAGCGCGCCGACGCCGCGTTCGCCGACGATCCGGAGTGGAAGAAGCGCATGGCGAAGGCGCGCGACCTCGCGAAGGCGCACGACAAGGCGGTGGAGAAGGCGACGAAGACGTTCGACAAGGACAGCACGAAGAACTCGCGCGCCGCCGCGCTGCAGGTCTTCGAAAACGCGTTCCTCGCGCCGTCGGCGAACGAGCTGCGCAGCGTGCTCGAGCAGGCGTGCACGAACGCGCAGCCGCCCGACGACGAGTGCAAGCGCAAGCTGCTCGCGATCGTCGACGCACGCGCGGCGGCGGCCGCGGAGGCGAAGAAGGCCGCGGCGACGCTCGACCGGGCACTGCTCGACGAGCTGAAGACGGCGGCGCCGGGCCTGTTCGAGAGCGCCGAGCCGAAGGCGGAGGCGAAGTGATCCGGGCCGCCGTCCCGGTCGAGCTCCCTCCTGCGCCGTCCGTCAGCCCCCCGCCGCCTTCGCACCGGCCGCCCGCAGGTGCTGCTGCGCACCGGCGCGGAGTTCGCCCGGGTGGTGCGTGAGACTCGCCTGCGCCGCCGCCCGAGCCGCCGCCGCGTCTCCGTGCTGGAGCCAGCCGAGGGCGAGGTTCTCGTAGCAGTCGCCGATCGCCTCGTCGAGGTCGAGGCGCTCCCGCGGGCGGGCCGGCGGATCCTCGCGCAGCGTGCGCTCGCCGTCGGCGATCGCGTCGAGCAGCAGCTGGCGGGCGCGATCCCAGTCGCCGCGCAGGTGATGGATGGCGACCAGTGCACAGTCGTTGCGCAGACGAACGTCGTGCGGCGCGAGCCCGAGGGCGCGGCCGTACGCCGCGTAGCTGCGCTCGAACATCGCGCGCGCTCCTGCCGCGTCGCCGTCGCGCTCGAGCTGGGTGCCGCGGTCGCGCGCGTAGACCGCGGCGTTGTTGAACAGGTCGACGTCGTCGTCGACGTACTCCGCCGCCGTGCGGAACAAGCGTTCGGTGCGCGCGAAGTCGCGCATCAGGCGATCGCCGAGCCGCAGGAGACCGAGTTTCACGCTGTCGCCGCGCCCGAGGTCCTCGCGCACCCGATCGGGCCTCAGCCGCGCGGCTTCCAGCAGCCACTGCTCCGCCGCCGCGAAGTCGCCGTTCGCGAACGCGGCGTTGCCCTTGGCCCCGATGCACATCGCGATCCACTGCTCGCTGCCGTCGCGCCATGCCGGCTCGAGATCCGCTGCCGCTGCGAAGTCCGCGCTCGCCGCGTCCAGCTCCGCGAGCGCCCGGTCCGCCGCGCGATCGATGGCGAGCAGATACCGCACGCGACCCGTGAACCACCGCCCGAGCGCGTCGGGTCGTTCGCGCAGGTGCAGCAGTGCGAGAGGCAGGAGCCGTTCGGTCGAGGCCGTGCGCACCAGCGCCTCGAGCAGCGGCACGTCGTCCGGTCGCGCCGCCGCGGCATCCAGGAGCAGGCGCACCGCGGCGAGCGGTTCGCCGCGCGCGGCCTCGTCGGCGGCCATGGCTTCGAGAGCCGCCGCGTCCTTCGCCGCGGTCGCCGGATCGCACGCGGCGCGCGGCGCGGCATCGGACGGAGGAACAGGGACGGAATCGGGTGCCGCAGCGCATGCCGCCGCGAGCGCCGCGAACCACGGCGTCGGTCGAAACATCGGGGATCCTGGGTGAGAGCGATGGCGACCGCTGTGCGCGTGCATAGCCACGACGACGTTCGCGGTATCAGGGCCCGGCCGTCGTGCACGCGCTGCGCATCGCGGCGATGGCCAAGGCCGCGTCCGGCCCTACGATGCCGCGCCCTTTCCGTCCGCCCGCAGCGACTCGTGCCGCCGTCTCCCACCGACACCCTCGTCGAGCAGTTCACGCGCCTGCCCACGAGCAAGAACGTGCTCGCGAACGTGCAGCGCACCGCGCACTGCAAGGTCGGCGGCCTGTGGGGCGCTTCGGCCGGACTCCTGCTCGCGATGCTGCAGCGCGCGCACGAATCGAAGGGAACTCTCCTCGTGCTCACGGCCGACGACGTCGACAGCCTGCAGCTGCAGACCGACCTCGCCGCGTTCGGCGTGCGTTCGCACGTGCTGCCGCGCGAAGAACTCGGCGACGACGGTCTCCCCGATCCGACGTCCCGCAGCGAACGGCAACGCACCCTGCAGCACTTCGCGGCCGACAGGGCGCCGCTGATCGCGGGGATCGAGTCGATGCTGCAGCGCGTCGCGACGCCCAAGAGTCTCGGCCGCGCGCGGATGCCGTTGCGCGCGGGCCAGAAGGCCGACCGCGCGCAGATCCTCCAGCGCGCGCAGTCCGCCGGACTGCGTCCGGTACCGCTCGTGCTGGCGCCGGGCGAGTGCAGCGTGCGCGGCGACGTCGTCGACCTCTTCCCGATGGCGGCCGATGCGGCGGTGCGCCTCGAGTTCTTCGACGACGTGCTCGAGTCGATCCGCACGTTCGATCCCGCGACGCAGCGGACGACCGCCGTGCACGAGCAGTACTCGCTGTCGCTCGGCCGCACGGACGACGGCGAGGAAGGCGCGGTGCTGCGCCACCTCGTCCCATCGCACCTGCTCGTCGTCGCGTACGAACCGCTGCGGATCGAAGAACGGCAGGCCCGCCTCGTCGCGTTCGCCAGCGAACTGTCGCAGCGGATCCAGGAACTGCAGGACACCCTGCGGCCCTGCGCCCGCATCGACGCGAGTTCGTTGCCGAGCCACGACCTCGACTACAAGGTGCTCTCGGCCGGTTCCGCGGTCGGCTCGGGCGAGGCGGATCCCGGCGGCCGCCTTCGCAGCGTGCGGGGCGTACAGGGCCGCGTCCTCCTGTTCTGCCGCACGGACGAGGAGCGACAGCGCCTCGTCGAGATCTTCGCGCACAAGGAGGTCGACCTCGCCAAGGAGAAGGTCGACCTGCTGCTCGGCGGACTGAGCCGCGGGTTCCGCATTCCGGATCTCCAGACGACCGCGTTGTCGAACATCGAGTTCGCCGGCGTGCCGCAACAGGCGCGCATCCGCGAACGCACGGTCGTGCCGAGCCGCGCGATCCAGAGTTTCTTCGAACTCGGGCCGAACGACCTCGTCGTGCACGCGGTGCACGGCATCGCGCGGTTCGAGGGAACCGAGCTGGTGCACAAGGGCCAGGGCACCGAGGAGCACCTTCGCCTCTGTTTCCAGGACGACGTCAAGCTGCTCGTGCCCGCGAGCAAGATCCACCTCGTACAGAAGTACGTGGGGTCGGGAGGGAAGGCGCCGCTCGACAAGCTCGGCGGCAAGGGCTTCCAGAAGCGCAAGGAGCAGGTCCAGGAGGCGCTCTTCGATCTCGCCGCGGAACTGCTCGACGTGCAGAGCCGGCGCGCGCTCGTGCAGCGGCCGCCGTACCCGCAGGAGGCGATGGAGCGCGACTTCCTCGACGCGTTCCCGTTCCGCGACACCGCCGACCAGGCGCGCGCGTGGACCGAGATCCAGGGCGACCTGCAGAAGGCGACACCGATGGACCGCCTTCTGTGCGGCGACGTCGGGTTCGGCAAGACCGAGATCGCGCTGCGCGCGTGCTTCCGTGTCGCGGCGTCGGGGCGCCAGGTCGCGGTGCTGGCGCCGACGACGATCCTCGCCGAACAGCACGCCCGCACCTTCCGCGCCCGCTGCGAGCCGTTCGGGCTGCGCGTCGAACTGCTGTCGCGATACCGCACAGGCGCGGAACGGCGCGAGGTCGAAGAAGGGCTCGGCAAGGGCAGTGTCGACATCGTCGTCGGCACGCACCAGATCCTCGGCAAGGACGTCGCATTCCACGACCTGGCGCTCGTCGTGATCGACGAAGAACAGCGCTTCGGCGTCCGGCAGAAGGAGCGCCTGAAGCAGCTGCGCGCCGAGGTCGACGTGCTGACGCTCTCGGCGACGCCGATTCCGCGCACGCTGCACGGATCGCTGCTCGGCATCCGCGGCATCAGCACGCTCGACAATCCGCCGCCCGGACGCCAGGAAGTGGAGACACGCGTGTTGTTCCGCGACGACCGCGTGCTCCAGGACTCGCTCCAGCGCGAGATCGCCCGCAAGGGCCAGGTCTTCGTGCTGCACAACGTCATCAAGGAGCTGCTGCCGCTGGCGCAGCGCCTGCGGCAGTTGTGCCCCGACGCGCGGATCGCGATCGGCCACGGCCAGATGACCGAAGCCGAGATCGAGAAGACGGTGCGGGCGTTCGTTCGCGGCGAGTACGACGTGCTCGTGTCGACGACGATCGTCGAGAACGGCCTCGACATCGCTCGCGCCAACACCATCCTGATCGACCGCGCCGAGCACTTCGGGCTCGCGGAACTGCACCAGCTGCGCGGGCGCGTCGGTCGCAGCAGCGAGAAGGCGTACTGCTACCTGCTGCTCGACCGCGACGAACCGCCGGGTCTCGAGGCACGGCAGCGGCTGAAGGCGCTCGAGGAGTTCTCGCACCTCGGCGCCGGCTTCCAGATCGCGATGAAGGACCTCGAGATCCGCGGCGCGGGCAACCTGCTCGGGCCGCAGCAGTCGGGCCACATCGCGTCGGTCGGCTACGACATGTACTGCCAGCTGCTGAAGAGCGCGGTCGAGTCGGCGAAGCAGCAGCGGCCGGTCCAGGTGCACGTCGTCGAAGTCGACGTCGACCTCCGCGTGCAGGCGTTCCTGCCGCTCGACTTCCTGAAGGACCCGCGGCAGCGCCTCGAACTGCTGCGCGAGATGGACGAGGCGATCGACGACGAGCACTTGCAGGCGCTGGAAGCGGAGCTGAAGGACCGCTACGGCAAGCTGCCGACGCCGGTGCGCACGCTGCTGCGCGTCTTCCGGCTGAAGCACGGCCTGCAGAGCCTCGGCGTGCTCGGCGTGCAGTGGGTCGACCAGGATCGTGTCGTCGCACGCCACCCGAACGGCGTGCCGCTCGGCGGGGCCTGGCTCGACTGCTTCGGCGACGTGCGTCCGGTCGAGGCCGGGAAGACGCACCTGATGCTGCCGCCGCTGCCGAAGAGGAAGCCGTACGAAGCGAACGACGTGCTCGAGTTGCTGCTCGCGGCGATCACCGGCAAAGCGCCGTCGCAGAAGCAGCCGCAGAAGAGGATCGTGGCCGACGACGCGCGGCGGCCCGGGCGAACGGGCGGACGACAGTTTCCCTGGCAGTGACTCGGCGGGACGGCGCGGAGCCGCCGATGCCACCGCGGCGTACCGCCGACGAACCCACCGGGTGGCGCGCGTCGCGAACGTGTTCCCGCGCGGCCAACGCGTTACTTCGTGAACACCAGAAAGCGTTGGCAGGTGCCGGGGCCGACTCCGTAGAAGTGCCCTCCCCCGCCGTCGTTGCCGTCGGTCCCGGACTGCTATGCGGATCTCCCTCAGGCCCTCTCTCCTCGCCGCCGGTTCGTACGCCGCCTTCGGCCTTCTGGCCTTGCCCGCGCAGGAACCGAAGCCGGCGCCGACGCCTCCCCCGACCGCGGAGCCGCCCGCGCCGCCACTCGCGGAAGGAGGCGACGCCCAGGATCCGGAACCCCCGAAGCCCGGCAAGCCGCCGATGCTCGTCGTCGAAGCCGGCACCGTGCATCCGGTGGCCGGTCCGGCGATCACGAACGGCGTCGTCGTGATCGACGGTGAGCGCATCGTCGCCGTGGGGAAGAAGGGCGAAGTGGAGGTCGCAGCGGACGCGATCGTGCGTTCGTTCCCGACGGGCCACGTGTATCCCGGGCTCGTCGACGCGGCGACGGACGCGTTCACCGACGCAGCGCTGCGCACCGAAGCCGGCGTCGATGCGGGCACCGCACTCGCCGACGTGCTGCAACGGCGCCATGATCGCGACGACGAACTCGTCGCCGCGGGCATCACGACGGCGTACGTCACCGTGCGTTCGCCGGGCGTGGTGCGACCGCAGGGCGCGATCGTGAGGCCGACGGCCGGCGGCTTCGAGCCGTGGAGCGGCCACGAACACGGAGCCGTGCAGTTGCGGATGACGAACGGGCCGGGACCGACGCACGCGCTGCAGCGACAGCAGATGCAGCAGCAGGTCGACGCGCTGTTCGACGGCCTCGAGGACTACGCAAAGGCGCTCACCGACCACGAAGAGGCGCTGAAGAAGTACGCGAAGGAGTTCGAGGACTACCTCGCGTGGCACAAGAAGAAGAAGGACGAGAAGGCAGGCGACAAGCCCGCCGACAAGAAGGACGACACGAAGGCCGCGACGCCGCCCGCCGCCGACGCGCCGCCTTCGCCGCCAGAGGGGCGTCGCCGCGTGCGCCCGGGCGGTGGCGGCGGAGGCGGCGGCGAACCGCCGAAGGCCCCGGGCGCCGGCGAAGTCGACGACGAGGCGTTCGCCGCGGCGCTCGGGCTCGTGCTCGAGGCGATCGCGCAGGATCCGCCGAAACAGGATCCCGGCAAGCAGGATCCCAAGCCCGGGCCGCAGACTCCGCCGGGCGGCGGTGCTCCCGGCGGCGAGAAGCCTGCCGAGAACAAGGACGAGGCGCCGAAGCGCCCGACGTGGCCGAAGGCGCCGCCGCGCGATCCGCAGAAGGACACGTTGCAGCGCGTTCTCGACGGCGCCCTGCCCCTCCGCGTCGAAGTGCACCGCGCCGACGAAGTGCGGGCAGCGCTGCAGATGCAGCGGAGGCGGAAGATCCCGGTGCTCGTGCTCGAGCAGGCGTACGGCGCCGGCGAATGCGCGGACCAGCTCGGCGAGCGCGGCACCTCGACGGTCCTCACCGACCTGCTCCCCGCCGACCTGCCCGAGAGCTACGACGGCTTCGATCCGGCCGCGCTCGCGGCGAAACTGCAGGCCGCCGGGGTGCCGTTCGCGATCGCGACCGGCAGTGCGCGCCGCGCTCCGCTGCTCCCGATGATGGCCGCCGCCGCCGTCGGTCGCGGCCTCGACCGCGACGCCGCGCTGCGCGCGATCACGCTGACCCCGGCCGAGATCCTCGGCGTCGCGACGGACGTCGGATCGCTGCAGAAGGGCAAACTCGCCGACGTGCTGGTGTGCGACCGCCCGCTGTTCGCGAGCGACAGCCACGTCCTCCTCGTCCTGCAGAAGGGCCGCACCGCTTTCGAGACCAAGTGATGCACCTGCGCTCCTCCCTCGCCCTGCTCGTCCCGTTCGTGGTCGCCGTCGAACGCTCCGCCGCCCAGGAACTGCTGCTGAAGGCGCGGCGCATCGTGGTCGCGGCCGACGCCGTGCTCACCGACGGTGCCCTGCTCGTGCAGCAGGGCAAGGTCGTTTGGGTCGGCACCGACATCCCGGCCGATGCGCGTTCGCGCGCGAAGGCGATCGACTACGGCGAAGCGACGATCGTGCCCGGTTTCGTGCTCGCAGAGACGACCCTCGACCAGGACGCCGATCTCGCCGAGGGCGCACTCGCCTTCACGCCGGACCTGCGCGCCGCGGAAGCGTTCGACCCGTGGGACGAACGCCTGCTCGCGCTGCCGGCGCTCGGGATCACGTCCTGCGCGTTCTCGCCGTCGCCGCGCAACGTCGCGGGCGGCATCGCGGCGTTCGTGAAGCCCGGCAAGGACCGCGGCGCGATCGCCGCGGCCGAACTGCACCTCTCGTTGTCGCTGACGGGCGCCGCGCGCAACCCCGAACGCCAGCCGACGTCCCTGATGGGCGCGATGGACCTCTTGCGCACGACGTTCACGGCGGCGCGCACGGGGACCCGCACCGGCCCCGATGCGGCCGTGATGCACCAGGTGCTGCAGGGCTCGCGGCCGGTGTTCGTGCACGCCGACACGTGGGCCGAGATCAACGCGGCGCTCGATCTGTCGCGCGACTTCGGATTCGCCGTGGTGCTCGTCGGCGCGCGGGAAGCCGGCAAGGCGCTGCCGCGCATCGTGCAGCAGAAGGCCAGCGTCGTGCTCGACACGCTGGTGCCCGAAGGCCGTCTCGAACCGCTGCGCCTGCCGGCGCGGCTCGCCGAGGCGGGAGTGCCGTTCTGCTTCGCCGGTCAACCGGAGAAGCTGCGCTTGTCCGCCGCACTCGCGGTCCGGAACGGCCTCGACCGCCGCACGGCGCTCCAGGCTCTGACGCGCATGCCGGCTCTCCTGCTCGACCAGCAGCAGGTCGTCGGGTCCCTGCGCCAGGGCTCGGCCGCCGACTTCGTCGTCTTCACGGGTGATCCGCTCGACCTCGACGCCGCGCACGTCGCGACCTGGGTCGACGGCGTCCGCATCGCGGGCACCGACCCGGCGCCGAAGCCCGCCGCGAGCGCCGCCTCTGCCACCGTCGCCGGAGACCGCCGATGAACGCGCGCTTCGTTGCCACCCTCACCCTTTCCGCCGCACTCGCGTCGGCCGCCGCGACCGCGCAGGAACGGACGACCGTGTTCACCGGCGCGCGCATCCTGCCGGCCGGCAGGCCCGCGATCGAGAACGGCGTGCTCGTCGTCGCGGGCGGGAAGATCCAGGCGATCGGAGGCTCGTCGCTGCCTCGCCCCGACGGCGCCACGACCGTCGACTGCAGCGGCCGCACGATCACGCCAGGTCTGATCGACGCGTCGTTCCGCGGCGGCGCCGATCCCGCCGACCTCAACGAGCAGAGCGACGAGGTGACGCCGCACCTGCGCGTCCTCGACAGCCTCGACCCGGAGGACCGTTCGTTCGAACGCGCGCGTGCCGGCGGAGTCACGACCGTGCACGTCATGCCGGGCACCCGCAACGTGATCGGTGGCCTCGGCTGCGTCGTGAAGACCTGGGGCACCGACCCCGCGACGATGGTGCTGAACGCCGAAGCGAGCCTGCGCATCGTCATGGGCACCGAGCCCTCGATGGGCAATCGCGCGATCCGCGGCGGAAGCGTCGACTCGATGTACTACCGCCGCCCCACCACGCGCATGGGTGTCGTGTGGGAGGCGCGCAAGGCGTTCTTCGACGCGAAGCAGGAGCCGGAGACCGTGCCGGGCCAGGCTCCGCCCGCGGCGAATCCCGGCCGCGAAGTGTTGAAGCGCGTGCTGCGGGGCAGCCTCACCGCGTACACGACCGCGCGTTCGGAGCAGGACATCCGCACCGCTCTGCGCATCGCGGCGGAGTTCGGCTACCAGACCGTGATCGACGACGCGCAGGACGCCTACCTCGTGGCCGACGAACTCGCCGCCGCGAAGGTGATGGTGCTGCTCGGCGCGCCGAGCGCGCCCACCGTCGCGGGCACCGCAGGCGCCGACGGCTCGGACCCGCGCTTCGCCACGGTCCGCATCCTCGCCGAACGCGGGATCCCCTTCGTCGTCACGACGGGCAGCAACCTGTCGGCACTCGACCTCGTGCGCGAGGCGATGTTCGCCGCCCGCAACGGCCTCGACCCCGCGAAAGCGCTCGACGCCGTGACGATCCTGCCGGCGCGCCTGCTCGGCATCGACCAGCGGACCGGCAGCCTCGACGTCGGCAAGGACGCCGACTTCGTCGTCTGGTCCCACGATCCTCTCGACCCGGCAGCCGTCGCCGAGTCGGTCTTCATCGACGGCAACTCCGTGCTCGCATCCCGATGAACACCCGGTTCTCTCTCGTTGTCGCCGCCTGCCTCGCCGCCTCCGCCGCGGCCCAGGACCTGATCGCCGTGAAGGGCGGCAAGGTCATGACGATCACGGGCCCGACGATCGACGACGGCGTCGTGCTGATCCAGAACGGCCGCATCACCAAGCTCGGCAAGAGCGCCGACGTCGAGATCCCGTGGGCGGCGAAGGTCGTCGACGCGACGGGCAAGGTCGTGATGCCGACGTGGGTCGTCGCCCACTCGCAGGGCGGCCAGCGCGGCTTCAACGAGAACATGCAGAACGTGCCGTGGCTCTCGGTCGCCGACGCGATCGACCCGGCTGCGGTCTACTTCGAGGACGCGCTGCGCAACGGCGTCGGCACGATCCACGTGCTGCCCGGCAACCAGACGCTGCTCGGCGGCTCCGGCCTCGTGGTGCGCCCGGCCGGCCGCACGGTCGAGGACATGGCGGTGTCCGGGAACACCGGCATCAAGATGTCCCTCTTCGCCGCCGGCGGCGGACGTCTGCAGCAGATCCGCAAGCTGCGGCGCGCGCTCGACGACGTGCGCGAGTACCTCGCCGACTTCGATCGGCGCAAGGCCGAGTTCGAGAAGGAGAAGGCGGCGGGTGCGATCGCGGCGGACAAGACGTGGACCGAGGAGATCGACCGCACCAAGAAGGGCGCGTGCGACCTCGTGCAGAAGAAGACGAAGGGCTGGCTGTTCGTACCGTCGGTCGCGGAGATCGACGAAGCGCTGCGGCTCGACAAGGAACTCGACCTGCAGATCGTGCTCGGCGCGAACATCGACGACGCCGTGCCGCAGCTCGCGAAGTTCGGCAAGCCGGTGATCCTCGACGACACGATCGAGTACTTCGAGACCGACGAGGAGACGCAGAAGGAGAAGAAGGTCTGCACGCCGAAGCTGCTCGCCGACGCCGGCGTGCCCTTCGCGCTGACGCTGGGCGCGGGCGGCCCGACCAGCTACCCGTGGTGGCAGCTCGGCACCTGCGTGCGCAACGGCGTCGATCGGCGCATGGCCCTCGAGGCGCTGACGATCGTCCCGGCGCGCCTGCTCGGCATGGAGGCGCAGATCGGTTCGCTCGCCGAAGGCAAGCTCGGCAACGTGCAGGTGCTGACCGGCGACCCGCTGCAGGCGACGACGTGGGTGGAGACGGTGCTGCTCGAAGGCGAGGTCGTCTACGACCGTGCGAAGGACCCGCGCCTGCAGTACCTGTTCGCCGAGGACGTGAAGAAGGCGAGCGACAAGAAGCCGACGGACAAGGCGCCTGAGAAAGCGGCCGAGAAGCCCGCGGAGAAGCGCGGTGATGCAGCGGGGCAGGGCGAACCGAAGGCCGAGGTGAAGTGATGGACGCGACTCGTGCAGCGCGCCTCCGCCGCGCCGGAGCCGCGGTCCTCGTGCTGGCCTTCGCGGCGACCCTGCCGGCGCAGGGCCCCGCGGGCGAAACTGCCCCGTCGCGCGACTTCGCGGTCCGCTGCGGCACCCTGCTCGTCGGCGACGGCAAGACGTCGATCGCCGGTGCCTGGCTCGTGGTCCGCGACGGCAAGGTCGCGCAGGTCGGCACCGACGCGCCGCCCCCCGACCTGCCCGTCGTGGACTGCTCGCAGAAGGTCGTGATGCCCGGCATCGTCGCGGTCGACAGCGACTTCGGCGGTGCGGCCGACTCCGACTACCAGGTCACTCCGGACGCGCTGGCGGTCGACTCGTTCGACTTCGACCGCAAGTGGATCCCGGCGCTGCAAGGCGGCGTCACGACCGCGTACTTGTCGCCGGGCCGCGAACGCCTCGTGTCCGGCCAGGGCGCCGTCGTCAAGATCGCCGGCCGCGACATCGTCGAACGCGTGCTGAACGAGAACGTCTGCCTGCGCGTGAACTTCGGCGACGGCGCTCTGCGCGCGCCGCGCGTGTTCGAGCCGGTGCCGCATCCGACGTCGGACGAACCACTCGAACAGGCGCGCATCCAGACGCCGACGTCGCGTATCGGCTTGCTCGCCGAGTTGCGCGCCCTGTTCGCCGCTGCGACCGATCCCGCACACAAGATCGGCGGCGAGGGCCCGGCGGAGAACCGCTACGACGAACAGCCGCTCGCCGACGTCGTCGGCGGCAAGCTGCCCCTGCGCGCCGGCGCGTTCCGCACACAGGACATCCGCCGCGCCCTGCAGCTGCAGCAGGAGCTCGGCGTCCGCATGGTGCTCGAGAACCCGCAGGAGATCGGCCCGGTCGCGGCGCAGGCGGCCGCGCAGAAGGTCGCGGCGACGTTCCGCGTGCCGATCCGGTTCGGACAGCCGAACCCTGGCGGCGAGGATCGCCAGCAGAAGACGCCGGAGCCGCGCCCCGAGGCACCGGCACGCGCCGCCGCGGCGGGCATGCTCGTCGGCCTTTCGCCCGCACCGGGCGTCTCCCCGCGCGACTGGCTCGTCGCCGTGGGTTTCGCCGTTCGCCACGGCCTGTCGGTCGAACGGGCACTGCGCTCGGTGAACGCGGACGCCGCGGCGATCCTCGGGGTCGATGCCCGCGTCGGCACGCTCGCGCCGGGCAAGGACGCGGACTTCGTCGTGCTGAGCGGCGAGCCGCTCGCGATCGGCACGATGGTCGAAGCGACGTGGATCGACGGCCGCCGAGTCTACGCACGCACGACGGAGACGAACGCACTCGCTGTGCGCGTCGGCCGCATCCTCGACGCGGCCGGCCACGTGTTCAGGAACGGTGTGATCCTCGTGCAGGACGGACGCATCAAGGGAGTCGGCGAGGACCTCGCGATCCCGTACGGCGCCCGCGTCGTCGACGTTCCGGGCGGCGTGATGACCCCGGGCTTCCTCGACGCGTTCTCGCACCTCGGCCTCGCCGGCGACGGAGCGCCCGTGCCGCCCGGCCAGCCGAACCAGCGCTTGCACGACGCCGTCGCTCCCGACGACCCGATGTTCGGACCGGCGCTCGCCGAAGGCCTCACGACCGTTCTCGTGTCCGGCAAGGACCAGGGCGCCGTGAACGGCCGTGTCGCCGCGATCAAGACCGGCGCCCAGGACCGCGACGGCATGGTGCTGAGCCCGATCGCCGGCCTTCGCCTCGCGCACGACGCGATCGGCCCGGACGCGATCCGCGCGTTCGCGGACCAGGTGAACCGCGGCAAGCAGTACGTCGAGCAGTGGCGCAAGTACGAGAAGGAACTCGCGGAGTGGCAGCAGGGCAAGAAGGCGCCGCCGCCGCCGCCGCCGGCACCGACCGACGGAGCGCCGGTCGAGGACCCGGTCAGCGGCACGTGGGAAGCCGAGATCGACGTGCAGGGCCAGATGCAGGTGAAGGTGGCGCTCGACCTCGTGCTCGAGGGCACGAAGGTCACCGGCACGATCCGCATCTCGTTCGCCGGCCGCGATCTGCCCCCGCAGGAGATCACGTCGGGCTCGTGGGCCGACGGCAAGCTGAAGCTCGAGTTCCGCGGCATGGGCGGCTCGGCATCGCTCGAAGCGACGCTGCAGGGCGACACGCTCACGGGCAAGTTCACGATGGGCCGGATGGGCGAACAGGACGTCACCGGCAAACGCACGAGCAAGGCGGGCGCACCGGCGCCGGCCGCGGCGGCGAAGAAGAGCGACAAGCCGACCGACGACGGCAAGCCGAAGGCGCCGAACGTCGACGAGAACCTCGAACCGATGCGTGCGGCGATCGAGAAGAAGGCCGCCCTCGTCGTGCGGGTCTCGCGCGGCGCAGCGATCGCGGCGGTCGTCGAGTTGCTGGAGAAGGAGCAGATCCCGTACGTGCTGCAGGGCGCCGACGACCTCGTCGACGACCCGTCCTTCACGGCGGGGAAGAAACCGCCGGTACTGCTCGGGCCGGACGTGCTGATCGAGGAGAAGGGCCTTCTCCGCAACGTCGCCGCGATCTTCGCGGACCGCGACCTCCCCATCCTGTTCGGCACCGGCGACTGCGCCGGCGCGCGCTTCCTCGCGGCGCACGCGGCGAACGCCGTCCGCTACGGCCTGTCACCTTCCGACGCGCTGCTCGCGCTCACGGCCTGGCCGGCGCGCGCCTTCCGCCTCGCGGATCGAGTCGGTTCCCTCGAGAAGGGCAAGGACGCGGACTTCGTGGTGTTCTCGGGCGATCCGTTCGAGCCGACGAGCCGCGTGCTGCTGGTGGTGTGCAACGGCGTCGTCGTGAAGGACCTGCGGGAGGAGCAACGATGAATCTCGCGCTCATGGCGACTCTCGCCGCATCGCTGGCCGGCGCGGCGATCGCGCAGGACGCGCCCGCGCCGCCGAAGTTCGAGGTCTGGCACCCGCGGCGGCCGACGAACGAGAAGGACTACCAGGTCGCGAAGTGGGGCCCGCGCGGACTGCCGAGTCCGGGCTACGCGTTCCGCGCCGCGAAGGTGCTGCCCATCACAGCGCCGCCGATCACGGACGGCATCGTCGTCACGAAGAACGGCGTGATCGAAGGCGTCGGCACGGCGAAGGAGATCACCGTGCCGCCCGGCTACGAACTCGTCGACTGCGGCGACGCTGTGCTGCTGCCCGGATTCGTCGAGTTGCACTGCCACATCGCGAGCGAGAGCTTCGACCTCAACGACACCGTCCACCCGACGAACCCCGAGTTCCGCACGCTCGACTTGGTGTCGATGGAACACGACCAGATCCGCACGGCCCGCGCCGGCGGCGTCGCGACGGTGCTCTACATCCCGGGCTCGGGCTCGAACATGGGCGGCTTCGGCACCCTCACGAAGACCTGGGGCAGGTCGCCGGAAGAAGCGCTGGTCCGTTTCCCCGGCAGCTTGAAGATCGCGCAGGCCGGCAACCCCGAGCGGTACAGCGGCGATCTCGGCACCGACATGATGGGAATGACGGAGGGCATCCGCCTCACCCTCCTCGACGGCAAGCGCTACTGGGAGAAGTACGAGGCCTGGCAGCAGGGCAAGGGCCAGAAACCGAAGTTCGACCCGACGCTCGAGCTGCTGCGCGGCCTGTTCCGCCACGAGTTCCCCGTGTCGGTGCACACGCAGATCTACCAGGTCGTGCTGACGACGCTGCAGCAACTGCGGCAGGAGCTCGGCCTGTGGACCGTGATCGTGCACGGCACGTTCGACGGCTACCGGCTCAGCGAGAACATGATGCGCGCCGGTGTTCCCGTCGCCGGCGGTCCGCGGCAGTACTACTTCGATCCGCGCACCGGCCGCTTCGAGGGCCTCCTGTCGAACTGGTCGCGCGGCGGCGAACACGGCTGGCGCACGCCGGTGCTCGGCCTCGGCGAGAACGGCGTCGGCGTGAACACCGACTCCCCCGTGATCGCGCAGGAGCAACTGCCGCTGCAGGCGGCGATGGCCGTGCGTCTCGGCTTGCAGCACGAGTGGGCGCTGCGTGGCCTCACGATCAACGCCGCGACCTTCGTCGGCATCGAACACCGCGTGGGATCGCTGGAGGTCGGCAAGGACGCAGACCTCGGCATCTGGAACGGCGATCCGATCGATCCGCGCTCGCACGTCGACACGATGGTGATCAACGGGACGATCTGCTACCGCCGCGATCCGTCGCGGCCGCAGTGGTGACGGACTCACGATGACGAAGGTCCCTGCCACGCTGTCGATGCTCGCCGCGGCGACGTTCGTGTTCGCCGGACTGCTGCACGCGCAGGCCACGCAGGGAACAACGGCCCACCTCGCGGCGCGCATCCTCCCTGGCGACGCGGCGCCGCTCGACGGCGCGGTCCTGCTCGAGCGCGCCGGCAAGATCGTGGCGATCGGGCCTCGCGCGACGACGCCGATCCCGACCGACGCGACGGTGGTCGACCACGGCGACGCGTGGCTCTGCCCGGGCTTCGTCGACCTGCACCATCACGTCGCGGGCGGAGGCGGCGACATCAACGACATGACGATGCCGTTGAACGCCGAGCTGCGCACGGTCGACGTCGTGAAGCCGACCGAAGTCGAGATCCGCCGCGCTGCGGCCGGCGGCGTCACGACGACACTGTTCATCCCGGGCTCGGGCACGAACATCGGCGGCTTCGGCGTGCTGCTCAAGATGCGCTGGGGCGCGCCGCTCGATCGGCTGGTCGTGCGCGAGATCGGCGCGATGAAGGTCGCGCAGGGCTTCAACCCGGAGCGGCGCAGCGGCGACCTCGGCCTCACGCGCATGGGCAGCAGCGAACTGCTGACCCAGCTTCTCCTGCGCGCGAAGGCGTACGCCGCGGCATGGCGGGCGTTCGACGCGGGCACCGGCCCGCGACCGCGCTTCGAAGCGGCGCTCGAGAACCTGCGGCAGGTCTTCGACAAGAAGGTCCCGGTGCTGATCCACACGGCCGGCGCACGCGACTGCATCGCGACGGCACGCATGTTCCAGGACGTGTTCGACGTCCGCATGATCCTGTCGCACGGATGCTTCGACGGCTGGGTCGCCGCAGCGGCGCTCGCGAAGCGGAAGACGCCGGTGAACCTCGGCCCGCGCATGTACGAGTTCGATCCGTACGGCCGCTTCCAGGGCACGTGCCAGGCGTACTGGGACGCCGGCTGCCGCGACATCTCACTCAACACCGACGCCCCGGTCGTGGCGGCGGAAGAACTGCAGCTGCAGGCCGCGATGGCCGTGCGGCTCGGCCTGCCGTGGGACGTTGCGTTCCGCGGACTCACGATCCAGCCGGCGATCCAGATCGGCATCGCCGACCGCACCGGCTCGCTGGCCGTCGGCAAGGACGCCGACTTCCAGGTCACCGCGGGCGATCCTCTCGACCCGCGCCACCAGCCGCTCGCGGTCTACATCGAAGGCACCTTGGTCCACCGACTCGGAGACGTGCGATGAAACTCCTCGCCATGCTCACCGCGATCGCCGCGCTCGCCGCCGCGACCGCCTCTGCGCAGGACACGCGCCCGATCGCGTTCACGAACGCGCGGCTCCTGCCGATCTCCGGTGCCCCCGTCGAGCGCGGCACCCTCGTCGTGCGGGACGGCAAGATCGACGCGATCGGTCCCGAAGTGCAGCCGCCGGCCGGCGCGCGCATCGTCGACGCGACGGGAATGACGATCCTGCCGGGCCTCGTGAGCGCCGTGTCGCGCGCGGGAATCGTCGACCGCACGACGCCGCCGAGCGGCCCGATGCCGGGCGGTCGCCGCGGCCGCGGCGAGCCGATGCCCGGGCCCACCGGCGGCAACGCCGTGAACCAGGTCGCGACCAAGGTCGTGCAGAGCCTGCAGCCAAAGCAGCCCGTGTTCGGCGACCTGCTTCGCGCCGGCGTCACCTCGCTCGCGCTGTCTCCGACGGGAAGCGGATTCCCCGGACTCGGCGCCCTGCTTCGACCGGACGGCAAGACACTCGAACAGCTCACCGCGGACGACGATGCGTTCGTGCAGATCGTGATGGCGCGCGACGCGGCGACGAAGAAGCTCCTGAAGGAGCAGTTCGAGAAGGCGAAGAAGGTCGTCGAGGAGAGGAAGAAGCCGCCCGAGAAGCCTGCTCCCGCCGAGGCGAAGCCCGCCGAAGCGAGGCCGCCGGAGAAGGCCGAGCCGCCGAAAGGGGACCAGCCCCCGAAACCGGAGCCGAAGCCGGAACCGAAACCGGAGCCCAAACCCGAGCCGAAGCCGGAACCCAGACCCGAGCCGAAGCCCGACGGCCAGCAGCCGGCCCCGCCGACCGCAGCACCCGCGAAACCCGAAGCGCCGAAGGACCCGAACGTCGAACTGCTCGCAGACCTGCTCGAAGGCAAGCAGCGTGCGATCGTGCAGATCGACAGCGCGGCGGACCTGCTGCACTGGCAGCAGGCAGTGCCGGACGACGTGAAGTTCCCGCGCACGATCGCGGTGACCCGGCACGACACGTACGCGGGCACCGTCGACAACGTGCTCGACCAGGCGAAGGCGATGCAGTGCGCGGTGCTGGTGCCGCCGGACCTGACGACGTTGCCTCGCTCGCGCCACCTGATCCACCCCGCACGGCGCCTGCACGACGCGGGCGTCGAGGTCGGCTTCGTGCTCGGTGACAACCCCGCCGCCGTCCGCATGCTGTTCTTCCGGTTGATGGAGCTCGTGCGCACGGGACTGCCCGCGGACGTGGCACTGCGCGGCGTGACGCTCGTCCCCGCGAAGGCGCTCGGCATCGACAAGACGTGCGGCTCGCTCGAGGCGGGCAAGGACGCGAACCTGCTCGTGTTCCGCGGGGACCCGCTGTCGCCGACCGGCGAACTGGCGCAGGTCTGGCTCAGTGGCCGCGAAGTGCCGCGGGAACCGTGACCGAGGCGACGAGGATCCACCGATGATGCGCATCGAAACCCTGTTCGCGGCGTCGCTGACGCTGCTCCTCGCGGTCGACGCCACGGCGCAAGGTCGCGGCCGACGCGGCCAGCGCCCCGGCGGTCCCACGCCGCCGGCGGCGACGCCCGAAGCAAAGCCCGCGGAAGCGACCGACAAGAAGCCGAAGGCCTACACCGCGATCGTCGGTGGCGACGTCTACCTCGGCACCGGCCAGCGCCTCACGGGTGCGACCGTGCTGATCGCGGACGACAAGATCGACGCGGTCGGGCACAACCTGACGCTGCCCGAGGGCACGACGGTGATCGACGCAAAGGGCAAGACCGTGAGCCCCGGCTTCGTCTGCGTGCTCGGCAACGGCATGGGCGCACCGCGCAACGGTCCGTTCGCCGACGCGGTGAACCCGTTCGATCCCGAGATCAAGCAGGGCCTCGCCGCCGGCATCACCACGTTCCTCGCCGGTTCGACCGGTTCGTCGGCGACTCCGTCCGGCAGCAACGCCGTCGTGAAGCTCGCGTACGGCGACGTGAAGGGCATGGTGCTGAAGGAGGATGCGGTCGTCGGCATGAGCGCCACCTTGAGCCTCGCGGACCGCGATCGCTTCGCAGACACCGTGAAGAAGGCGAAGGAGTACCTGAAGGCGCTCGAGGACTTCCCGAAGCAGAAGGCGGCCGACGCGAACGCGAAGGAGCCGCCGATGCCCGCGGGCGCCGACAAGATCGTCGCGGTGCTGCGCGGCCAGGCGACACTGTGGCTCTCCCTGAGCGGTAGCGGCTTCAATCCCTTCGGGGGCGGCCGTCGCGGCGCCGCGCGCACCTCGGATGTCGACGCGATCCGCCAGGGCCTCGAGATCGCGGCGATGCTCGGCCGCGGCGTCGTCTTCCAGAAGCCGACGAGCGCGTGGCTCGTGCCCGACGAGATCGCCGCGACCGGCTCCATGGTCATCCTGAGTCCGCGCGACCGCCTCCCGGCGGACCCGGCGGCTCCGGACACGACCGGCAGCAACCTGGCTTCGGCCGCCATCCTCGGCAAGGCCGGCGTACCGGTCGCGGTCACCTGCCCGGTCGGCATGTTCGGCGGAGCCGGCGTTGGCACGGGGGGAATCCTCGGCCAGGACCTCAACACGCCCCACGTCGACGCCGCGTTTGCGGTGCGCGGCGGACTCGACAACCGCAAGGCCCTTCGCACCATCACCTTGGACGCGGCCAAATTGCTCGGCGTCGACAGCCGGGTCGGCTCGCTCGAAGCGGGCAAGGACGCCGACGTCTTGATTCTCGACGGCGACCCGCTGCACTATGCCACCTTCGTGACGACCGCCCTGGTGAACGGGAAAGTCGTCTACGAGAAGGCCAAAGAGCCTCTGTATCGACACATCGCGCGGTGAGGTCGCCCCGACCCTCCCCCCGCAGCCGACGATCGCGCGCGGATCGCCCGACGAGCGGCGCGCCTGGCAAGGACGACCTTTCTCATGAGCGTAGAGAGCCTGAAGGAACTGGACGACTTCTTCCGCAGCATGCGGCAGGCTTTCAACAGCCGTGATCTCAAGACGTTCCGTTCGCACTTCTGGACCGACAAGCGCTTCCAGAACCTGGACGCATCCGGTCGGCGCGACCGCGGATGGGGCGAGTTCGAAGAAGTGCTCGACCAGGAGTTCCGCTACCTCGAGTCGGTGAAGCTCGAGCTCAAGGACCTCGACTTCCAGGTCTTCGACGACCAGTTCGCGACCGTGATCGGCAGCTGGAAGCTGTCCCAGGTCGACCCCGAGGGCCGCAACCACGACCAAGGTGGGCGCTGCACCTTCTCCCTGTGCCGCATGAGCGACGATTGGAAGATCGTCGCGCAGCACTACTCACCGATGTCGGCGGAAGAAGCAGCCGCCGAGTAGCGGCGGCCCGCGCCCGCTAGATTGGCAGCTCGTCCCGCGTTCTCCCCGCGCATCGTGACTCCCGCGGCAACATCGTCAACGCCGACCGTCGCCACGCAAGGCGACGCGCCGGTTCCCTACCAGTCGACGCACAAGATCCGCCTCGTCACGGCGACGGCCCTGTTCGACGGACACGACGCTTCGATCCACATCTTCCGCCGCATTGCGCAGGCGACCGGCGCCGAAGTGATCCACCTCGGCCACAACCGTTCCGTGCAGGAGATCGTCGACGCCGCGATCGAGGAAGACGCGCAGGGCATCGCGGTCACGTCCTACCAGGGCGGCCACAACGAGTTCTTCCGCTACATGTGCGACATGCTGCGGGAGCGCGGAGCGGGCCATGTGCGCATCTTCGGCGGCGGCGGCGGCGTGATCCTGCCGGAGGAGATCGCGGCGCTGCAGGCCTACGGCGTCGCGCGCATCTACTCGCCCGACGACGGCCGCGCGATGGGCCTGCAGGGCATGATCGACGACATGCTGCGACGCTGCGACTTCGCCACGGGCGAACGCGGCGACGCGCTGCCCGCGCCGAAGGCGACCGATCCGGTCGCGACCGCGCGCGCGATCTCGCTGCTCGAGAACTTCCCCGACCTGCATCGCGAAGCGATCCGCGCCGCGAAGGCCCGCGTCGCAACGCCCGCTCCGGTTCTCGGCATCACGGGCACCGGCGGCGCCGGCAAGAGTTCGCTGATCGACGAGCTGCTGCGGCGCTTCCTGCTCGACTTCCCGATCCACCGCATCGCGGTGCTGTGCGTCGACCCGACGCGGAAGAAGACCGGCGGCGCGCTGCTCGGGGATCGCATCCGCATGAACGCGGCGTCCGACCCGCGGGTGTTCGTGCGTTCGATGGCGACACGGCGCGCGAACATGGCGTTGTCCGAGTCCGTGCAGGACGGCCTCGACGTGCTGCGCGCGGCCGGTTTCGACCTGATCCTGCTCGAGAGCAGCGGCATCGGCCAGAGCGACACCGAGATCGTCGAACACGCCGACGTGTCGCTCTACGTGATGACGCCGGAGTTCGGCGCGCAGAGCCAGCTCGAGAAGATCGACATGCTGGACTACGCGGACCTCGTCGCGATCAACAAGTTCGATCGCCGCGGCGCCCGCGACGCACTGCGCGACGTGCGCAAGCAGTACCAGCGGAACAAGAAGGCGTTCACCACGCCGGTCGAGCAGATGCCGGTCTTCGGCACGATGGCAGCGACGTTCGCCGATCCCGGCACGAACCGCCTCTACCGCGCTGTCGCAAGGGCTCTCGACGAGAAGCGCCCGGGCCGTTTCGCCAGCAGCGTCGACCTGCGCGAAGGCGAGCCCGAGACGACGCACGTGATCCCGAGCGATCGTGTGCGCTACCTCGCCGAAATCGTCGACAACAACCGCCGCTACAACCGCTGGGCAATCGAGCAGAGCGACATCGCGGAGCGCTGCCACGTGCTGCTGCGCGCGATCGAGGCCCTGCCGCCCACCGCGTACGCAGCGCGCGCGGAGATCGAACAGCAGGTCACCGCGGCGCAGAAGCACCTCGCCCCGGAGTGCCGCGACCTGCTCGCGGAGTGGGACGCCCTGGGCAAGCGGTTGTCCGCCGAGTTCTTCGAGTTCCAGGTCCGCGATCGAGTCGTCCGCGTGCAGAACCACACGCGGTCGCTGTCCGGCCTCGACATCCCGAAGGTCGCGCTGCCGAAGTACCGCTCGCACGGCGACCGGTTGCGCTGGCTGCTCACCGAGAACGTGCCCGGTCGCTTCCCGTTCGCCGCCGGCGTCTACCCGTTCAAGCGCAGCGCCGAGGACCCGACGCGCATGTTCGCAGGCGAAGGCGGGCCGGAGCGCACGAACCGCCGTTTCCACTATCTGTCGTCGGGGCAGCCGTACAAGCGCCTCTCCACCGCGTTCGACAGCGTCACGCTGTACGGCGAGGACCCGGCGCGTCGCCCGGACATCTTCGGCAAGGTCGGCAACGCGGGCGTGTCGATCTGCTCGCTGGACGACGCCAAGCGCCTCTACAGCGGCTTCGACCTGTGCGACCCGGTCACGTCGGTCTCGATGACGATCAACGGTCCGGCGCCGATGCTGCTCGCGTTCTTCCTCAACGCGGCGATCGACCAGCAGTGCGAGAAGTGGGTGCACCAGAACGACAAGGTCGCCGAAGCGAACGCCAGGATCGAAGCGCTCTTCCGCGAACGCGGCGTGCCGCGGCCCCGCTACCGCGGTGCACTGCCGCCCGGTCACGACGGCCTCGGCACCATGCTGCTCGGTGTCAGCGGCGACCAGGTCGTGCCCGCCGAGGTGTACGCCCGCATCCGGCGCGAGACCCTGTCGACGGTCCGCGGCACAGTGCAGGCCGACATCCTGAAGGAAGACCAGGCACAGAACACCTGCATCTTCAGCACGGAGTTCGCCCTGCGGATGATGGGCGACGTGCAGCAGTTCTTCACCCAGAACCGCGTGCGCAACTTCTACTCGGTGTCCATCTCCGGGTACCACATCGCCGAGGCGGGCGCCAATCCGATCACGCAGCTCGCGTTCACGCTCGCGAACGGGTTCACGTACGTCGAGTACTACCTGTCGCGTGGGATGCACATCGACGACTTCGCCGCGAACCTCAGCTTCTTCTTCAGCAACGGCGTCGACCCCGAATACGCGGTGATCGGTCGCGTCGCGCGGCGCATCTGGGCGAAGGCGATCAAGCACCGCTACGGCGGCGCCGAGCGCAGCCAGATGTTGAAGTACCACATCCAGACGTCGGGTCGTTCGCTGCACGCGCAGGAGATCGACTTCAACGACATCCGGACGACGCTGCAGGCTCTCTACGCGATCTACGACAACTGCAACTCGCTGCACACGAACGCCTACGACGAGGCGATCACCACGCCGACCGAGCACTCGGTGCGCCGCGCGATGGCGATCCAGCTCATCATCAACAAGGAGCTCGGCCTCGCGAAGAACGAGAACCCGCTGCAGGGCAGCTTCGTGATCGAGGAGCTGACCGACCTGGTCGAAGAAGCGGTCTACACGGAGTTCCAGCGCCTGTCGGAGCGGGGCGGCGTGCTCGGCGCGATGGAGACGATGTACCAGCGCGGCCGCATCCAGGACGAGTCCCTGCACTACGAGACCCTGAAGGCGAACGGCGATCTGCCGATCATCGGGGTCAACACGTTCCTCGGCACGGACGGGTCGCCCATCCAGGTCGTGCACGAAGTCATGCGCAGCACGGACGACGAGAAGCAGGCGCAGATCGACGGCCTCGCGGCGACACAGCGCTCGAACGCCGACGCCGCGCCGGCGGCACTCGCTCGCCTGCAGCAGCAGGCGCTCTGTGGTGACAACGTCTTCGGGAGCCTGATGGACGCCGCGAAGTCGTGCTCGCTCGGCCAGATGTCGCAGGCGCTCTACGCCGTTGGTGGTCAGTACCGGCGCAACATGTGACGTCGGCGACCGCCGTGCGATGATCGCGCGGATGACCGCTGCACTCCCGACCGTGCGTTCGTTCGCCGCGAGCATCCTGTTCGCGACCTGCGCCATCTCCCAGGACGCTGCTCCGGTCGACGTGCCGTGGGACGATGCGCTGCCGCCCGGCACGGCGACGCACGTCGCGAAGGCACTCGCCGATTCCCCGCGCCACGGTGAGTGGGTCGACATCGCGATGGCCGACGGCACGAAGCTCGTCACGTGGGTCGTCTACCCCGAACGGCGGGACAAGGCCGGCGTGGTTCTCGTGATCCACGACATCCGCGGCATGAGCGACTGGATCCGCGCGGTCGGCGACCAACTGGCGCAGGACGGGTTCATCGCCGTCGTCCCGGACTTCCTGTCGGGCAAGGGCAAGGACGGCGGCGGCACCGCAGCGCTCGGAGGCGACGTCGGTCAGGCGATCCGCCGGCTCGGCGAAGACGAGATGCTCACGCGCCTCGATGCAGCGAAGGCCTTCGGCGAGAAGCTGCCTGCCTCGAACGGCAGAACCGCAGTCATCGGCTTCTGCTGGGGCGGGACCCAGAGTTTCGGCTACGCGCTCGGCCAGCCGAAACTCGCCGCCGCCGTCGTCTTCTACGGCAGCCTGCCCGGCGCGACGGCCGACGCCGCGCCCGAGGCGCGGGTCGCGAAGATCGAGGCGCCCGTGCTCGGCCTCTACGGCGGGAACGACGCACGCATCAACACGACGCTGCCGCCGACGATCGCGGCGATGCAGAAGGCGGGCAAGACGTACGAGTTCCACACTTTCGAAGGCGCAGGCCACGCGTTCACGAGCCGGCAAGACGGCGCCGGCGGCGCGAACCTGTCCGCGACGCGCCACGCGTGGCCGCTCACGCTGACGTTCCTGCGGCGCCACCTGAAGTAGCACCGCGCTGCGGCGCGGGCGCTACCAGCCCTTGATGTTCTTGCCGAGTGCGTCGATCTTCGCGCCGAGACACTCGCGAACGTGGTCGCGCGCGCGCATGTAGTGGCTGCGCAGCGTGACCTCCTTGATGCCGTCGGTTTTCTCCGAGATCTCGGCGAACGTCATCTCGTGCTGGCGCCGCATGACGTAGACCTCGCGCATCTGTTTCGGCAGCTTCGCGACGCACTCGGCTTCGGCCTTCTCGAGCTCGCGGAAGCGCACGATCTGTGTCGGCGTCTCCTCGTTCGAAGCCGCGGCTTCGGTCGCCGACGGTGGCCGCGTGTCGCTGTCGTCACCGGCATGGTCGCCGCGACCCAGCAGGCCCAGTCGCCGATCGCGGTCGAAGCGCCGCCACAGGTCGCGCCACAGGTTGCCCGCGAGCGTCTGCACCCACTTCCAGAACGAGTCCTTGCCGCGGTGCTCGAACGTGTCGATCGACGTCAGGATCTTCAGCATGGTGTCGCTGACGAAGTCCGTGAACTCGATGCCGGGCGGGAACGAACTGTTGCCGAAACGCGTGCGCAGGTAGAAGACGATCTTCGCGGAGAGATCCACCCACGCCCGCGACTTCTCGCCGTGCACCACTTCGCGTACGAGGAACTCGGTTCCCATCGGCTGCGGCTTCTCCGGGGGCGGGTTCGGTTCGGGGTCCTTGGACTTCATGGCAGGTCCGCCGAACGGATTCAGCGGGGCGAGAGCAGATCGGACAGGCGCGCGTCCGGCGATGCAGGTCGGCCGGCGAACGTCGCGGGTACGGCGACCGCGCCAGGATCGGTGTCGAACGCGGTGGCTGACTGCACATCATGCCACAGCAACGCCTCGAACAGGCTCGGGACGGCGTAATCCCAGGCCGCGCGCCACGCGATCTCACCGTCGCGTCGAGACCAGAAGAGCATGGCCGGCGGCGAGCCGGACGTCGCTTCGAGCAGCGAGGTCACGGCGGCGAGGTGCCGCAGATCGCCTTGCCATCGACCACGCAGGACGAAGTTCGGTCGGCCACCCCCGGAGAACGCGTACTGCACGGAGCGCAGGCGCGCCGCTGCGTCGCCGTTCGCCCATGCGTCCGCCGTCACGGAGGCTTGCCACTCGGCCTGGCGCCGTACGCCGTCGGCATCGAACGCCGTGCGCAGCGCGTCGACGTGGGCCCGCAGGGCCGGCACGTCCACGCCGGCACGGCCCGACTCGGCGACCGACGTCGCCCGTTCGAAGAACTCGTGCGAGCAAGCGACTGCATCGGCAAAACGTGCGGTCCCGGCGATCGACGCGAACACGAGCAGCGGAAAGCGTCGCCCCGCACGATCGCGGCTCGCGACCATCACGCCGACGAACGTGCGGTCGGCGCCCGGCCGCTGCCAGCAGAACGACACGGGCTCACCGAGATCCGGCCGCCGTCCGGCCAGTGCGTGTCGCGTCCACCCGTCGTTGAACCAGTCGAAGGTCTTGCTGTCCGGGCCATCCGCCGTCGCCTGCCGCTGGAAGTCGCCAGCGGTCGGCACCTTGCCGAAGTACCCCGTGCCGCGCAGTTCGATCGTCACGGCGCCTTCCACATCGTGTTCGCGAGCACGTAGCGATCGCCCGGCCACGAGTTGTCGAACACGACCGCCGTCTCCTTGCGGAGCAGGGTCGCGATCAGCAGCACGCGGTCGTTGCGCCCTCGCAAGCGGAGCGTCGACGTGCACTTGTTCTCGCTCACTTTCGTCTCGCCGATCGAGAACAGACGCTTCAGGCACCACGGCCCGGGCGCGAGGCGTCCGCCGTACACCCACGTCGGCGGGACCTGGTTGCCACGGGTGTCGAGCAGGTCGCCGAACGTCAGCGACTCACCGGTCGACAACTTGATCGTGAGGAGCAGCGACTCCGCCGCGCCGAGCGGCCACGAGACCTCGGTGTCCGGCGGCATGCGGATACGACGCTTCTCGTCCTCACCGGCGATGCGGACCTCGGCCACTCCGCCCTCGGCCTGCACGTCCAGGATCGTGTCGATGCGGGGCTGCTGCATCTCACCGGCCGCGCCGTAGAGCAGCTGCCGCAGCTCCTGCACGGCTTCGAGATCCGCCGCGAACGCCGGGTCCAGGTCGAACGCGCTCCTCGGCACGAGCCGGTCGATCGTCGCCTTCAGGTCGGCCATCGCGTTCACGGCCTCCATCATCTGCACCGCACTCGCGTCGGCTGACGCGGACGCGGCGAAGGGGAAGCCGGCGAGCATCTGGTTCCAGGCCTTGAACGGCTTCTCCTTCGCGAACTTCGTCAGCGCGTTGCGGCAGGCGGCCCACTCGCGGTTGCAGATCGCCTCGACGAGGGCGATTTCGAGCTCCTGGAAGCGCTCCCGGATCGCCTTCTCGCGCCAGTCGTAGTCGGTGATCCGCTGGCGCTCCGCGAGGAAGTACACGTTGGCCTTCTTCGCCCGCTCTTCGACCTGCGGCGGCGCCTCGTCGCGATCCGCGCCCGGAGCCTTCGCCCAGTCCGCTTCGCCGTGCTGGTGCCGCTGCGTCTCCTGCTGGATCAGGCGCGGCAAGTCGGCCTGCATCTCCGCCGTGACGACGCCGAGCTTGCCGACGACGTCGCGTCCGAAGCGGTAGGCCGCGAGCAGTTCGGGGATCACCGCGAGTCGACGACAACCGAAGGTGTCCTCGGCCTTCGCTTCGGTGCCCTGGCGAGCGACGCGCTCGAGTGCCGACAGGAACGCGCTCCAGTTCGCTTCGTAGTCGCTGGTGACGAGCGCCACGAACTCGCGGCGCTTCTGCTCGACGAACTCCGTCCACCCACCGCCGGCGAGGTCGCGCAACGGCCGGTTCGATGTCGCGCCGGGCCGGCCCAGCGCCTTCTCGGCGTCCTGCTGCAGGACTTCGAACAACTGCTCGATCGTGAGCGCCTCGGTCTTCACCGAGAGCCGGCTGAACAGCGGCCCCTTCGCCGACACGGAGAGCGCGGCCGAGCCCCAGTTGCGCGAGTCGGCGACGGCCGCGGAGAAGACGTCGAAGCGCGTGTCCGTTTCCTTGAGGCCGCGCCAGGCGGCGGGGAACAGCTCGGCGAACGGCAGCGCCTTCGCGGCGACGAGGTCGTTCTTGTCCTCGCGCCCGAGCGTGCCCTGCAGCTTCTCGCCGGTGCTCTTCATCGAGCCGTCGCGCGCCGGGACGACGAGCTCCAGCTTCGGCAGCCCGAAGAGGCGGTCGAAGTGCAGCAGCGCGGTCGGCGTCGAATCGACGGCCGCCTGCCACAGCGCCAGCGCCGGCGCCCGATCCGCTTCGGTGCGAGTGCCGAGGGCCCGCAGGCCGTCCTCCACGGCAGCGAGGCGACGGCGACCGTCGGCGTAGGCCTCGTACACCTTCGCCTTCGCGGCGGGGTCCGCGGTGGCGACGGACGCGTCGGGCAGGCCGTCGGCGATGCGCTTCGCCTCGGCGTCGGCGTGGGTGTTGAGCCGTTCTTCGGCGTACGCGACGAGCGAACGGTCGTAGTGCACGGCGAGCTTCGCCCGCACGTTGCCGCGATCGATCTGCACGTTGTCGCTGTCGAGCATCCTGCGCTGGGCGTCCAGCGCCGCGCGCAAGGCGGTCGGATCCTTGGTGCGGCTGCCCGCCGCGGCCTCGACGTCCTTGCAAGTCGACGAGAACTCCGACATCGCGCCCCAGCGCAGCACGAGCGTGGTGAGCGCGAGCGCCGAGATCGCGGCGAGACCGCCGTTTCGCAGCAGCTTCTCCCGCTTCAGCGCCTGCGCCGTCGGCGCGGCGAGCGTCGCATCGTCGAAGACGACGCGCTCGAACAGATCGTCGACGAAGTAGCAGCGGCGCTGTTCCTCCGGCACGTCGAGTTCGAGTTCCGCCGGCCGCAGCACCTTCAGGATGCGATCGATCGTCGTCCCTTCCTGCGTTCCGCTCGTGAAGTAGACGCCGCGCACGGGCGACACTTCCTGGTAGGGATTCGCCTGCTGCACCTTGCCGAGGAATCCCTGCAGCCGCTCCTTCAGGCGCAGGAACTGCAGCGGGAACGCGTAGACCTGGGCCTTGCGCTTCTTGAAGTGATCGCTGGCGAGCAGCTCGATGCGGCGTGCGGTCAGCGCGCGGTACAGCTCGTCGAACTCCTTGCCGAACTGCTCGGACAACACGAACTCGCGGCCGCGCTGGAACGGGAACGTGAACCCCCAGACCTGCTTGCGCTGGTCCTTGTTGAGCGTGTCGAACGTCTCGACGAAACCGCGCAGGCGGTCGCACTTCGTGAACACGACGTAGACGGGGAACACCGCCTGCAGCTCGCGCGTGAGCTCGTCGATGCGGTCGCGAACGTTCTCCGCGTGCAGGTCGAGCTCGGCGTCGGTCGATTCGGCGAGTTCCGCCAACCCCATCGCGACGACGACGCCGTTGACCGGCCGCTTGCCGCGGCCCCGCTTCAGGAGGCGGAGGAACGACATCCACTCGTCGCGATCCTCGGCCTCGGTCGTGTAGCGGCCCGCGGTGTCCAGCAGGATGCCGCGATCGGCGAACCACCAGTCGCAGTTCTTCGTGCCGCCGAGACCGCGGATCGCGCTGCGCCCCTTCGTCATGTAGGGGAAGCTGAGACCCGACTGGCGCAGCAGCGTGCTCTTGCCCGACCCGGGCGGACCGATCAGCATGAACCACGGGATCGAGTGCAGCGCCCCGCGCCCCATCTTCGACTTCCGCAGCAGCTCGAGCGACTCGTCGAACGCGGACTTCAGCTCCTCGATGCCAGCGCGCTGGTCCGGCCGCGCGCCGGCGGCCTGCGACTGCCCCTGCGCCTTCAGCGCGGCTTCGAGCGCGCCGGCAGCTCTCTGCGCGGAACGCTGTCGCAGCCACAGCACGAATCCGCCCACGACCACGATGGCGGAGGCAGCGACGTGCAACCAGACCGTCGGCACGCCGGACAGCGTCCCGACGAGGTAGACGACGAGAACGAGCACCACGATGCCGAGCGCCGGTGCGGCGCGCTGCGACAACAGGCTCTGGAGAAAACGACCCATGAGTGTCCTCGTGGCGCCGGGATCAGCCCGGCATCGAACGTTCGAGCTCGCTGCCGAGCCGTGACGCATCCAGGTACATGAGCCATTCGAAGAGGCCCCAAAGCAGCGCGATTCCGGCCAGGCCGGCGGCGACCAGCACGACCGGCGGCAGGCGGCCGACGCTCTGCGCCACCGACTCCTTGCGCTCCCAGTGCGGCGCGAGCGGCAACGCCTCGCGGCCCTCGGTGATCCGCCGCGACAGCGAGAACAGGATCTCGCGCAGGCGCTCGGCACCCGACGTGTCGATGTGCATGCCACGGAAGCCGAACGCGAGACAGGCGGCGTAGACCTCCATGATCGCGATCGTGTGCGGGTCGAGGCGACCGCCGCGGCCGAGCTGTTCGATGCGCCGGAAGAACTCTTCGCCCGCGTTGAACTCGCTGAAGATCTCCGCGGCGAGCGGACGGCGCAGCCATTCCTCGCGCATCGGCCACCGGCTCGCGAGCACGACCTCGTCGATCAGCGCGACGAGCGCGTACTTCGCCTGGTCGACGGTCTCCTTCGAATACCCGTGGTCGCGCCCGGCCGCATCGAGCGCGGAGAGCTGCTCCCGCGCGCGCGCGGACATCGTGTCGTAACGCTGCGCCTCACCGGCTTTCGCATCGCCGGGCCCGGACTGCAGTTCGACGACGAACGCGAACACGCCGGCGCACAGGTCGACGAGGTTCGCGGTCCGATCGGTGGAGCGGCTCACGAGCCCACCTTCTTCACCGCGAGGCACTCGACCTGCACCTCGTCGAACTCCGTCGGGATCGACAGCGCGATCGTTCGTGCGTCGCGCACCGCCTCCCAGTGTTTGCCCTCGCGGGTGAGGGCGAAGTAATGGCAGCCCGGTCGCTGCGGGATCTCGGTCGGCGGCACCGGCACGTGCACGAGCGGCACGCCGCGCACGTTGTAGGTGCGGATCGCGCCCATCTGGTCGGGCGAGGTGATCTTCACCTTGAACGGCGCCTCGCGGATGAACTTGTCGGGCGAGCTGTTGCCGGCGAGCGACAGGTAGAAGTCGGCGCGCTCGAACAGGCTCTCGTCCTGTACCTGGCCGACCCACTCGTCCGGACCCTTGCGCTGCAGCGGGATGCCGACACACGTCTCGGGCACGATGTTCTGCGGCAGATCGCGCAGCTGGCGGTCGAGTTCGGTGAACGTCGCAGTGAGGTTGCTGTGCTCGTACGGCGGCACCGACGTCGGCCGGCGGTCGGGCGAGAAGGTGCACAGCGCGCCGACCAGCGATGCGAGCGTCGCGTACGCCGCCTCGGGATGGACGAGCGGCGAACGGCAGTGGTGCGCGACGAGCGGCAGGTGCGTGTTCACCGTGTGGCGCAGCCAGAAGCCCGCGGCGTCCGCGGCCGTGAACTGCACCGTGCCGCCGGCGCGCTGCCCCCGCTTGCCGGCGAGCTCTTCGCTCTTGCTGGACAACAGCTCCGCTGCACGTTTCAGGATCTTCACCAGCGCCGGCGACGCGCCGACGCACAAGCACGTCGGCACGAAGTCCTTGTCGAGCTGGTACGCGCTGCCGGTGCGAACGACGCGCGCGACCTCGAGCGACTGGTAGCCGTCGAGCGACTCACCCTCCCACAAGACACGCAGGTCGAGGTCGCCGATCGCGACCTCGCGCGTCGTGGCGCCGGCGAGCTCGTCCTGCATCTCCACCTTGCGGCGGCGGTAGCGGCCGATCGCGCTCGCGTCCTCGGGCTTCGACAGCATCGAGCCGGGCCGGGCTTCGCGGACGGCGAGGTGCACGCCGAGCACGTTCGCGCGCGGATGGAACGCATCGGCGAAGCGGCGGCGCACGGGGAGCGGGTCGTGAGCGGGCGCCCGGAAACAGACGCCGTCGCGGAAGACGCCGCCCGCCTGCAGCACGACGAACTCACCTTGCACGAGCGCGTCGGCATCGACCTCGAGCGACGTGAGCCCATAGCCGAACGGGGACAGCCCGTGCGCCCGCGAGTGCAGCTGGTGCAGCAGATGGCGTTCCCATGCCTGGAAATGCTGCGGCCCGAGGAACATGCCCTCTTCCCACAGGACGTGTTCGTGGCTCACGTCGTCCTCCGGGCGCGGGGCCGCGGGCGCGGCGTGGGCACGGCAGCGGGATCAACCATCGCTGGACTTCGCACGGGACGCCTCCTTCTCCTTCTTCTTCGGCGTCGACTCGGCGAGGCGCCGGCCCACGACCTCGAACGAAACGGTGCTGCCCTTCACCTCGAGCGGCAGCCGCCACACCTCGTCGGGGTCGTTGTCGCGGTGCGTCTGGAACGCAGCGACGAGGCCGACATGCGTGACCTCCTTCGGGACGGTGATCTTCTTCACGATCGGGACGGCGGGCTTGCCGTCCGCGAGCGGCGGGATCTCGACCCGGAGCACGCTCGGCGCATCCGGCTCGAGCTTCGCGGCGTCGGCCTCGAGGAAGGGGGGCAGACGCCCCTCGTCGATCACGCACGCCGGCAGGAAGTCGGCGCGTTTGTCCTTCGCCAGGAACGCATCCGTCTTCTTCAGGAAGAAGACGTAGACGCAAACGGTGCTCGCGGCGCCGTTCTGGCTCGGGTTCATGCCGGCGCCCGCTTCGGCGTTCACACGCAGCTCGTACGTGGAGCAGGCGCCGAGCACGGTCGCGAGCAACAGGGACAACGATGCGCGAAGGGTTCCTCTGGCGGTCATCACGTTCCTCGTGTCGATTCGATCCCGGCGCCCAGAGCGTGGGAAACAAGCGGTGCCGACGCTCGGTGCGCGCGCGAAGGCGGGACGACGGAGAGCCTGTGGCATGGATTGTTCACAGGCTGTCAGTGGCCCGGCGCCCGGTCCTGCAGACTCTTCTGCAGCAGCCTGTCGAGTTCCAGTTCGAACTGCTTGCCTTCCGTCACTTCCTGGAAGACCTGGGTGTAGAGCTTCCACAACGTCGAGCCCGCGGCCGCGTTGACCAGCAGGCCGAACTTCGCTTCGCGCCCGGCGATGTCGACGAGCTTCTGCGGGTCGAGTCGTTCGCGCACGGCGCGGCGCACCTGCTGCGAGCCCTTCAACAGACCTTCGACGATGCCGATCAGGTCGTCGTAGAACTTCGCGAGGAAGGCGCCCGTCGGGTCGGTCGGGCCATCCGGCGACCACCCGAGCGCGAGTTGCCGCACCTCGGCGGCCGTACGCGCCCCGCCGCGGCCGGTGCCCGTGCTCGTCGCGCCGACTTCGAGGTGCTTGCCGAGCGCGCGGCGCAGGTCGAGCGTCCGCTCGATCCACTGCGACGTCGTCTCCACGAACTTCGCGAGCCGGGCCGCGAACGCCTGCACGTCCTCCGGCGTCTTGAATTCGCCCGGGCCGACGAGCGTGCGCGACAGCTGCGACAGCGAACGGTGCGCGCTCGTGAAGAACTTCGCCTGCACGTCCGCCTGCTCGTCGCCACCCGCCGCGGCTCCGCCGCGCGTCGTACGCACGATCTCCTCGAGGCGCGCGTGCAGTTCGGCGTTGCCGACCGCCGCACGCGCCTCTTGCAGCACCTTGCGCAGCGCGTCCACGCGCTCCGTCGCAGGTCGATCCGACACGCGGGCGTACTCGGCGTACACCCGTTCGCGGAGGCGTTCGGTGCTGATCGTCTGCACCATCGACGTCGCCTCGAGATCGGGAGCGCCCGCGTGGAAGGTCAGACGGAACGGTCGGATCACGATCACCGTGCCGTCCTGCAGCGGCTGGGGCACATCCCCCGGCAACCGGATGCCGTCGACTTCGGTGCCGTTCGTGCTGTTGCGGTCGACGACGACGAAGCCGTCGGTCTGCCTCTCGATCAGCGCGTGCGCCGATGAGACCATCGGGTCGTTGAGACGCACGAGGTTCTCGACCTCGCGGCGCCCGATCGTGACCTGTTCGCGGTCGAACACGAACTCCTGGGGCGGCGCACCGTCGCCTTCGCGTTCGACGACGAGACGGAATCCCTTCGCCGGCGCGCCATCGACGCAACCGGCGCGCGTGCTGTCGAGATTCGGTTGCGACAGCAGGTCACAGCGCAGCTGCTCGAGCACTTCGCGGCACACCGCAGCGACCGTGGTGTCGCGCTCGCCGGCAGCGAACAGGTCGACACGCACGCGCTGTTGCAGCGCTTCGAGGTCGGCAGCGACCTGCTTCAGCAGGAACGGCGACGACTCGGCGTGGCTGCTGCCGTAGCTGAATCCCGGCACGCGCAGGACGAGCTTGAACGCGACCTGCAGCAGCGCCTCGAAGATGCCCGGATCGAGCGCCGCCTCGCCGCCGGCGGCTGCGGCGCACGCGTCGCGCGCCGAACGCTCGTGCAGGACGTTCGCCGCGTCGAAGCGCGCCCGCAGCTCCTTGCCGGACGTCATCTGGCGCAACCGCGCCGCGATCTGCCGTTCGTCGGCGGCAGCCGCGCCGTCGTCCGCGAGGCGCCGCAGGCACCTGGCCACCGCTTCGGCAACGTCCTCCATTCCCTGCTGGTCGTTCACGAGCAACGTGCGGAACAACAGCATGCCGAGACCGTGCAGATCGACCGGCGGACCGAAGCGCCGGTGGAACGTGGCCCGCACGTCGAGCTTCCTTCCGTTCCAACTGGCGCGCGGATCCGCTGCGTCGAGCTGCACACCGGCGACGAAGCCGCGCGCACGGATCTCCTCGAGCTGCACCCACAACGTCGCGTCGTCCGCACCCCCGCTCGGCGCGAGGCCGACGACGTCACCCGGACGGAACTGCTTCAGGTTCGCGTTGCCCTGCGCTTCCGCCGCGAGGCGCACCTTGCCGTCGCCGGCGGGAGTCGCGCGGAACGCGACACTCATCGCGGACGCCTGCGCATCCTGGCTCACCACGTCGGGCGCGACGAACGGCCGGTTCGGCAGGTCCTCGCGCATCTCGAGGCCGGGTTCGAGCAGGTTCGCCAGCGGCGAATCCGCCGCAGCACAGGCGCCGGCATCGACGGGCACGAAACGCAGCGGGCTGCCGAGATCGATGACATGCGTACGCGCGGTCCATCGCAACGGCGCGGCGCCCGGGATCGCGTCGAAGCTGGCCATCACGTTGGACGGAGCGATCGCGAAGTGAGGACGGTCGAGATCGACGTGAACGGCACGAACGCCGCGGCAGACGTCGAGGAAGGCGTTCAGCTTCGCCAGCAGCACTTCGCGCGGGAAGCGGACGGGGTCGCCCGCGAACAACCACTGCCCCGGCCCGGCGAGCGCCGCGGCACGTTCCTGTGCGAGCGCCTGGCGGCCGGTCGAAGCCATGCCGGCGATCACGTCGTCGATCGCGCCGCCACCGAGCAGTGTGCACAGTTCGTCGTAGTCGAAGTCCTGGAGTTCGAGTGCGATCGCGCGAAAGTCGTGGAACGACACGACGCGCAGGTGCTCTTCGGCCGGGACCGCAGTCGTCGCGGTCGCGGCCGGGTGGCACGTCGCGCGGTGCTCGCACGACAAGCACGGCAGCGCGGCGGTGGCGCGCGCCGCCGCCGCGTCGCCCGCGGGAGCATGCACGAGCCGGCCCCAGTCGCGGAACAGCTGGTTGCCGACCCGCACGGACACGCCGTCGCGCGGGCGCTCGGCGTTCGCGCCGGGCATCCGGTAGAAGACCTGCGACGGCTGCTGCGACGTGCCGCCGTTCAGGTAGCGCCACGTGTCCTCCGAGTACGGCAGGAGGCCGCACGCGGCCAGGCGTTCGTCGTCGCGGCAGACCGCGAGCACCAGGCCGGTTTCCGCGCAGACCGGGTGGAAGTAGCGATCGACCTTGCTGCAGTACGTGATCGGCGGCGCTTCGAGCAGGCCCGCCGGCACGGCGGCCCGCGCGATCACGTGCGGCGACGAAACGCCGTCGAGTCCGGCGGTCTCGCGCTGCCAGAGTTCGTCGACGTCGCAGTTCGTCAGCGGACGACCGTGCCCCTTCACCCGGCTCGCATAGGCGTCGCTCTGGACCTTGAGAGCGAACCGCCGCACCCGCTGCCCCGAGTCGGTCGCGATCTCCGCGAGCAGAACCCGCGCGAACCGGCCCTCGTGCAGCACGACGAACGACTGCCGCCGGTCGCCGTCCGCGTGCAACAATCGGATGCGCAGTCCCCCGTTCGTCGCGCCCAGAACGGGTTGCTGCGCCCCGGGATCCATCCGTTCGCTGCTGTCGCGGCCGGGCATTCTCGCATGAGACTTGTGGGCCGCGGGGATGTCAACGTCGCGGCAACCCCGCCGGCGATCCGCCGGCGGAACCGCTGCGATGCAGGCGCCTACTCTGCCGCCAGCAGCAGCAGCGACTGCGCCCGCCAGTCGAGCAACCAGGGGAAGCGCGCCAGCACATCGCGGCCGAGCAAGCCCTCCGATCCCCACGACCCGTGCACGACGAGGTGTTCCCACGTGCGGTTCCCCAGGGCGAGGCTCGCCACGGCGAACGGCCGATCCGGGCGCTCCTCGCCACCGACCCCGACTTCTCCTCCGCCGCGACGCTCGACTCGCACGTCGCGCATGCCGGCTGCCATCAGCGCGACCCGGAGTTCCTCCGCCTCGCGCCGGCGTGCATCCTCGGTCTCCGCGGTCGCGTCGGGGAGCCGCAGGCTCTCGACGAGGTGCATCGGCAGACGAGTCGAACTGCTCCCCGTGTCGAGCAGCAGCTCGACGTCCTGACGTTCGTCGATGCGCACGACGATCCATGGCCGGCCGTCGACGATGCGCAACGGGATCCGGGAGACGATCCGGTACCCGAAGCGCCCGACGTTCGCCTCGATGGAGTCGAACGACGTCACGAACACCCGCTGCGCCGGCCCATCGAACAACCACGCCGCTCGGGACAGCATGTCGGCGCCGAGGATGCCGTCCGCTGGGAATCGCGGATCCGGGACGAACTCGGGCACCGAAACGGCCGGGAACGACACCTCGCCGAGGCGAAACGCCGGCACGACGGCGCTGCCTTGGCTCGTCAGGCGAGTGCCGGTCGAATCGACGATCTCCGTCCGGCGAGACTCCGAACAGGCGAAACCGAGGCGGTCTGCGGCGCGGGACGTGACGAACGACAGCTGACTGCCGGTGTCGAGAACGAACCGCGACGTCCCGGCGGCACCGAGTCGCAGCTCCACCGTGCACAGGTCGTCGCCGGAGAGCGGCAGCGGGTGCTCGGGCGCACCGGCCCCGCAGGCGGCCACGAAGGCCACCGCGAGGCAGGGGACCCGTCGAACTGCAGAGTTCGCGGCGGCGATCACGGCTCGATGCGCGCCTTCATGAAGTTCCCGGTGACGATACCGGACGTCGCCAGGTCGAGCTGCACGGGCTGCCACGCCAGCGTCGCGCCGACCAGGGCCGGGTTGTTCGGGACGGACACCGGGAGAGCACCCGTACCGTCGCTCGCCACGGGCAGCATCACGCTGACCTCCGGGTTGACGCGCAGCGCGCACCCGACACCGCCGACCGGAACCGGCGCTCCGAGCTCGAACCCGCCGCCGAGCAGCACGGTCGGATGGGTCGGCTCCATGCCCGCACACTGCACGGCGGTATTGGCACCGAGATTCCAGTCGACGGCCGACGCGAGAGCCGCGGGCGACGCACCCGTCGATCCGACGCACGCCGGCGCCGACGCATCGACGACCAGTGTGTGTGCGAAGTCGGTGACGTTCGCCATGTCGAACTCGTCGGGCCCGATCGGCGCGAAGTACTCGTGCACGACGCCGAGGTGGTCCTTGAGCTGGACGCGCCAGGTCTCGACGAACTTGACCCTGTCCAGGCGCTGCTCACTCGGAGGGATGTCGAACGTGATGCTGCCGCTCGTGTCGCCGGCGGCCGCGAGCCCTGCGGGGTAATCGCAGAAGTGCAGCTCGTACCCGGGCTCCGCGACGAACTTGTCGACCAGGACGACCACGCCGTTGTTCTGGATCGTGGCATTCGAGGGCACTTCGCCGGACCCGATGACGATGTTCCCCGAGCCGAGCGTGGTCGTGACTTCGCCCGACTTCAGCTTCCATCCGGAGGGCAGCTGCAGGATCACCGGGTCCTTCGCGTGGATGGTGATCGTCATGAAGTACTCGGAGGGATTGCCGGGCAGGGTGATCGTGCGGCCGTGCACCGTGAGGTTCTGCGCGGGCGTGCCGGGCGGAATCGTGGCCGTGACGAGGCTCTCCTCGACCTTCTTGTCCCACTTGATGGTGCCCTCGCCAGCGGCGGTCTTCACCTTGGCCTCGCCGCTGCAATAGGACGGCCCCATGCCCGCGACCGCGAGCAGGCTGCAGAGAAACTTCGTGTTCAGAACGTTCATGACAGACTCCTGTTGTTCGATTGGAAGAGACGGACGGAAAGGAACGGAGAAACAGCCGGCATTGCGCGACCGATCGAGGCGCGCGCAATCAGAGGATGGTGACCTTCGGACACTCCGTGAAGCTGACGACGGTGACGATGAAGACCGTGCCGCCATAGGTGAAGACGCCGGAGTTGTAGAGCCCCATGCTCTCGAGCAGCTCGCGCACGACCTCCTCCTGGTCCTCCGGCAATGGCGTGCAGTTCTCCATCACCCACTTGAGGAGAGGGCAGTCGAGCGGGTCACCGTCGCCCGAACCGATGCCGACGTCGTGCATCGGACTCGGCGTGACAGGCAATGACGTGACAGGCTGGGCGACAGATGTCAGGGCATACAGAACCGTGGACAGAGCGGTGGCTAGGTATGGCATTGGTGATTGCGCGGGCGGGAACCTCGCGTGTGCCGTTCGGCGGAGACGTTCCGCCGCTACGTCCGCGGGGCGCGGCGAACGTGCCGTCGGTGTCCTGGTGACAACGACGAACGCATCGCCATGCGCCCCCTATGGACGTCGGCGGCGGACAAGAGCGGAGGAGATTCCTCCGTGATCGTCAGCGCGCGAACGCCGTCGCCCACCCGGGCCGCGTCGTCACCGCGCGTGGCGGCGACACGAACGGCGGCACCTTCGCATCGGGCGTCGGGACACTGGCACCAGGGAAGCCGAGCTGTGCCGCGCGCGCCATGAGCTCATTCCCTTTGACCTCGTCGCGCGCGCCGCCGAGGCCCGCGGCATGAACGTGCGCGAGGTAGAAGCAGGCCTCGCCGTCGCCGGCCGCCGCGGCCT
Source organism: Planctomycetota bacterium (assembly GCA_016794565.1). GTDB lineage: Bacteria > Planctomycetota > UBA1135 > UBA1135 > UBA2386 > JAEUHQ01. Next base: position 45,154 of record JAEUHQ010000034.1, read on the forward strand.
CGTCGAGACGCGCGAGCACGGTGGGCCCGAGCGCCGGTCCCTTCGCGCCGAGCACGATGCGCACGATGCCCTTCACGGCGAACAGGTCCGTCTCACCGCAGCGCTGGTAGTGGAACAGCGCCTGCTGGCCATCGCCCTGGCTCTCGTACACGAGGCCGACGAGAAAGCGCGGCAGACCGCGCGAACCGGCGTCCGCACCCGCCCGCAGCCGCCGCAGCGCGGCACCGAGGTCCGCGTCGGAGGTGCGAACACCGAGCCACAGGTCGAGGATCGCGAGGTTGCAGCACGCCTCGATGCTGCCGAGCGAGGCCGCCTTCGCCCACCAGTGGCCGGCGGAACGAAGCGCCGCGCGTTCGTCGCCGTGCACGGGCCGCTCGATCGCCAGCACGCCGAGTTCGTTGTACGCGTCGGGCGAGTCCCGCCCCCATGCCTGGTTGCCGGCAACGATCGTCAGGCGGCGTATCGCGTCCGCCCTTCCCGCGGCGACGGCGTCCTTCCAGAAGGCGATCGAGTCGCCGGGGTGAGGACCGCGGAAGTAGCCCCATTGGCCCGTGAGGTACATCGCCGCGAACAGCGAGCTCCAGACGGCCATGTGGATGGTGTTGGTCGCGCGAGGCGCGAGTGCGGTCTCCCAGCGTGAGTTGAGCCGACCCGGCGCGCCGGTTCGCGCGAGCCGATCGAGCCATTGCACTGCCGTGTTGAGCACCGGCACCGGGAACAGCTTCGCGAAGAGCTCCGGCGCCCCGATCGCGCCGAGCAGCTGGAAGAACACGATGTAGCCGAGACCGTAGCCCGCGCCGAAGAGCAGCCGCCCGAGGTTGGTGCGCGGCGAGGTCGACGGATCGGTCATCAGCAGGTGCAGGCCGAGAAACGCCGCGGCGGGCATGTTCGTGCTCGCGAACAGGTAGACGCCCGTGCTCGCCGTGTAGCCCGCGTTGATCGCCGCCATCACCGCCGCTGCCGCGAGCGTCATCAGCGTCACGGCGAAGAAGTGCTGCACGACGAGGCCGAGGCAGAAGAGGAACAGGAACACGTGCGGCGGTCGTTCGAGCGTGGTAGCCAGTTCTTTCGCCCACGTGAGGTCCACGTTGCCCGTCGCGATCAGCACGATCGCCGTCACCGCGAGTCCGAAGCCCGACGGGTTGAAGACGTGCGTGCGGCGACCTTCCTTCTGCCACTTCACGAACTCCTTGCCGAGCAGTCCGGCGGCGACCATCACGAACTGCCACACGAACCAATCGTCGCGGAACCAGATGAAGAGGTTCGTGCTCAGCACGATCGGCGTCGGCCCCGAGCTGAGCCACCACGGACGCCGGCGGGTCCACGCGAGCAGCGCGTCGAACGCATACAGGAAGAGCCACTGCGCGAGGATCAGCGGCAGCTGCCGGAAGATCGGGCTGTGCCCGTCGTGATCGACCCAGAACCAGCCCCAGTACGCGTACAGACCCGTCTGCACGCAGGCCTGGATGTAGTGCTGCTTCACGGGCGGCGCCCACTGCACCGCGAGCGTGCGACCGTCACGCTTTGCGCCGAGGACCAGCGCGCCGTACCACCCCAGCATCGCGACGGCCGTCCCCACGAAGGCCCACAGCACGTGCGGGTTGCCGTGCACACGCGGCAGCGCGACGAACGCGACGAGCGCCGCGATCATCACGAGCGGCAAGCGCACCAGAGGCGACGATCCCGTCATCGCCGCCTCACTCGAGCCCGAGTACTCGGCGGATCGCGGCGCGGTCGACCTTGCCGCCGGCGAAGTCGTCGAAGGCCCGGGCGGGCGGCGTGATGAGATGGCTCGCGATGAACGGCGCCCCTTCCTCCGCACCCTGCTGGCTGTCCTTGAAACAGCACTCCCACTCGAGCGTCGCCCAGCCCTCGTAGCCGTACTTCGACAGCAGCGAGAACACGGCGGTGAAGTCCACCTGCCCGTCGCCGAGCGAACGGAAGCGGCCCGCCCGGTTCTGCCAGTTCTGGTAGCCGCCGTAGACACCGGTGCGGCCGTTCGGCCGGAACTCGGCGTCCTTCACGTGGAAGCAGCGGATGCGTTCGTGGTAGAGCTCGATGTACTGCAGGTAGTCGAGCTGCTGCAGCACGAAGTGGCTCGGGTCGTAGAGCAGGCACGCGCGCGCATGCTCGTCGACGTGGTCCAGGAACGCCTCGTAGCTGGCGCCGTCGTGCAGGTCCTCGCCGGGATGCACCTCGAACGCACAGTCGACGCCGCACTGCTCGGCGTGATCGAGGATCGGCCGCCAGCGCCGCGCGAGTTCCTTGAAGCCCTCTTCGACGAGCCCGGCCGGCCGCTGCGGCCACGGATAGACCGTGTGCCACATCAGGGCGCCGCTGAACGTCGGGATCGCCGACAGCCCGAGGTTGCGGCTCGCGTCGAGACAGAGCTTCACCTGCTCGGTGCCCCACCGGCACATCGCGTCGGCGGTGGTCACGTCGGCCGGCGCGAACGTCTGGAACATCGACGTGTACGCGGGATGCACCGCGACGAGCTGGCCTTGCAGATGCGCGCTGAGCTCGCTGATCTGCACGCCGGCCGCTGCAGCAGTGCCGCGCAGCTCGTCGCAATACGCCTTGCTCGCCGCCGCCTTCTTCAGGTCGAGGCAGCGCGCATCCCACGACGGCACCTGCACGCCCGTGTAGTCGAGGCCCGCGGCCCAGCGGCAGATCGGCTCGAACCGGTCGAACGGCGCGCGGTCGGCGAGGAACTGCGCGAGGAAGATGCCGGGGCCTTTCATCATCGTGCCAGAAGGTAGCCGCGCCGCGGGGACTCGCCCACGACCGCGCACGAAACCATCGGCGGCCTACTTCGCCACCTCCGCCCACTCGCCTTCGACGGCCGATTCGAGCGCAGCGGCGAGAACGCGCTGCACCGCGAGCCCATCGTCGAAGTCGGGGTGGAACGGCGTGCCATCGTGCAGCGCGCGAACGAAGTCGGCGAGGTGGTGCACGAACGTGTGCTCGTAGCCGACGAGGTGCCCGTCGGGCCACCAGTTCGCCGCGTACGGGTGCACGCCGTCCATGCACATCACGGTCCGGAACCCACGGGCGTCGTCGGGACCGTCCGGCAGGAACACCTCGAGCTCGTTCATGCGCTCGAGATTCCACCGCAGCGAACCGCGGCTGCCGTTCACTTCGATGCAGTTCATGTTCTTCCGGCCGATCGCCACACGCGTCGCTTCGAACGTCCCGATCGCGCCGCCGCGAAAACGTGCGAGGAAGCAGAACGCGTCGTCGACGTCGACCTTGCTGCTCCCGCCGCGGCCGTCAGGGCGCTTCTTCGTGAACGTCTGCTGCACACCGCACACCGCCTCGAACTCGAGTCCCGTCAGCGCACGCACGAGGTCGATCAGGTGCGCGTTCAGGTCGCCGTGCGCGCCGCTCCCCGCGGTCCTGCGCGACGTGCGCCAGCTGGCCGGCGCATCGGCCGACGCGAGCCAGTCCTGCAGGTAGACCGCGCGGACCTGGCGCACGTCGCCGAGATCGCCGCGCGCGATCATGCGGGCCGCGAGCGCCGTGGCCGGCGCGCGGCGGTAGTTGTGCCAGACGCCGACGCGCACCTTCTTCTTCTTCGCCAGCGCCGCCATCGAACGCGCCTCGTCGACCGTGAGCGCCAGCGGCTTCTCGCACAGCACGTGCTTGCCGCGCTGCAGCGCCGCGGTCGCGATCGCACAGTGGCTGTCGTTCGGCGTCGCGACATCGACCAGGTCGATCGACGGATCCCGCAGGACGGCGTCGAGGTCCGTCGTCGCCTGCGCGAACCCGAACTTCGCGGCGGCCTCGGCGGCGCGCCTCTTGTCGCGGCCCACCACCACCGCGGGCACGACGTCCATCGGCAGGTCGAAGAAGCGATTGCACTGACGGTACGCATTGCCGTGCGCGCGCCCCATGAAGGCGTGGCCGACCATCGCGACGTGGAGAACGGGGCGCGTACGGGACGCTGCGGTCATCCGCCCGACGATAGGCCGCCGCGCCGGTGATGCTTCGCACCGCCCGACAATTCGCGGACTGCGAAACGTCAGCGTGTGCCGCCGAAGAGCACGCGCAGGTTGCGGTCGCCGGGAGCGAACGTGCTCCAGCCGAGGAACAGGTCCGGCAGGCCGTCGCGATTCCAGTCGCCGACGTCGAACGCGAGCTTCGCATCGCGATCGCCGACGCGCGCCGGCGACACGAACTGCGCGGGCCCGAACTCACCGGACCCCGTGCTCAGGAAGAACGCGACCGACGTGCTCTTCTGCCCCGTGGTGTTGGACGTGAACTCGGAGACCGCAACGGCATCGACGTTGCCGTCGCCGTTGACGTCGGCGAGCCGCAGCGCGGTCGGCTGGCCCGGCGCCATCGGCTGCGGCGACGCGAGGCTCTCGACGAATGCCGCGACGTCGACGGGCGACGGCCCGGCGGTCGGCAGCGCGACGTTGCGGTAGAGATGCAGCGCGCTGTCGCCAGCGCCGGCGACGAGCAGATCGACGAGGCCGTCGCGATCGAAGTCGGCCGCCGCGATCCGCGTCGGCGCGTTGCCCGCGAGCAGCACCTGCGGCCCGCCCGCAGCAGCCGACGGTTCGAACACGTCGTCCGCCGGCGAGGCGCCGGCGCGGTGACGAAAGAAGCGAACGTGATCGCCGTCGATCGCGCCGACCATGCTGTTGGTCGGGACCGCGAGCGCGAGTTCGAGCCGGACCGGACCCGTCGTCGTCGCCGCGAAGTCGCCGAGGGCGAACGCCGCCGCGTTGCCGTGCACGAGCGTCGCCTGCGTCGGCTGATGGAACGGGAAATCGCCGGCAGCGGGCGACGCCTTGCCGCGCAGCAGCAGGAGTGCCGCGGTGTCGTCACCTGCGGGCGCGTTCGCGAAGCGCAACAGCACGACGAGGTCGTCGATCCCGTCTCCGTCGACGTCGCCGACCCGCACGCGCGTCGTGTCCGCGACCGACAGCGACGAAACAGCCGGGTTCGGCACGACGGTGCGGAGCGGTGCGGACACGGCGTCCGGGAGTTGCGGCGAGGTGCCGGCCGGGTCGTGGCGCCAGACGGCGACTCGCGAATCCTCGGCCACGAACACGAGGCGATCGACGACGCCCGCGGGCGACGGCAACAGCGCCATCGAGCGCGGCAGGAGACCCGCCCACGTGAGGCGATGACTCGGCCGCGGGAAGCCGCCGTAGCCGTCGTTCTCGATCAGGTCGATCGCGTTGGCCCTGGCCAGCGCCAGGTCGCGCACGAGACCGGCGCCCGCGACGCTCACCGGGTGGAAGTTGCCGCCGACGAGTCCTTCGATCGGCGCGTTGACGATCGCGCCCGCGTCGGGCGGCAGCAGGCGCTGGATGATCCCTTCCTTGAACACGAGGCGCGTCGACAGACGACGCTCGATCTGCCCGTCGATCAGGCTCTCGTGGACGACGAACACCGCGCGCGCTTCGGGCGAGATCGGCGTCGGTGCGAACGCACGGCCGAAGTGCAGTGCCCGGATCTGGCGCGGCAGCTCGGCGCCGATCTCGACACCGCCCTCGACCGGACGCCAGCCGTTCTCGTCGAACGAGAGCAGCGCGAGCGAGATGAGGCTCGGGTTGCCGGCGACCGACACCGCGAGTTCGACCGGCGGCGAATTGTCGAGGTCGGCGACGAGGCTCTGCCCGAACGGCTCCGTCGGCAGGATGCTCGTGGTGCCCGGCACCGGCGCCGTGAAGACGCGCGGCTGCACCTGCGGCAGGATGCCGAGCGTCGGGAACGTCGCGGGCACGTCCTGCAGACCGCTCAGCACGAAACCGAGCGACTGCTGCGGCCCGTTGCGGCACGCGTGCAGTCCGATCGCGGCGGACCCCGGATCGGGCGTGTAGCCGGGAATGGTGAAGTCGAGCGCCGTTCCACCGGAGAACTGACCGGTGCCGTCGCCCCACGCCACGTCGAGCTGCAGGGTCGTGCCGCGGAACAGGGCGACATCGAGATGGCCGTCGCCGTCCAGGTCCGCGATCTCGACCGCATCGTGCACGAGCGGGCGCACGGGCAGGTCGACCGACTGGAAGGCAGGGACACCGAGGGCCGAACGCGCGAGCAGGACGATGGGCACCTGGCCCGCGGGCGCCGCGTCGCTCGGAAGCAGCACGACGTCGTCCATGCCGTCGGCGTCGAAGTCGCCGGTGCGACAGCGCGAGGCCGAGATGCCCGGCACACGGAACGTGTCGCCGAGCGGTGTCGCCGGGCGCGCGCGACCGAGCACCACGTGGTGGACCGCGGTCGTCGTGCCGGCGTTCGCGAGGAACATGTCGGGCACGTGGTCGCCGTTGAAGTCACCGCTGCAGATGTCGCGCGGGAAGCGTTCGTCGGCGACTTCGTGGTCGCCGATCCGCCGCGGCGCGGCGAACGGCTGGAACATGCCGTTCTGCTGCGAGAGCAGGAGCTGCAGGAAGCCGATCCCGCCCTGCTCGGACAGCACCGCGAAGTCCGGCGCCGCGGTCGCCTCGGTGCCCGGCTCGGCGTCGAGGAAGAGCGGCACCAGCGCGACCGGCGGCCGGTCGAGCACGGCGCCGCGCGGCCCGAAGAACGGCTTCGGATTCGCGAAGAGGAAGACCCGGCTCGCCACGAACTCGGCCGTCACGGCGCCGAGCGTCACACGCAGCACGATGTCGACCTGACCCGGGCGGCCGTCGGGCGAAGCGGGCATCGTGAACACCAGCCGGTCGGCGCCCGACTCGGCTCTGCGGAAGTCCTCGGCGGGCAACTGCGTCTCGCGCTGCCCCTTCCGAAAGACGATCTCGAGGCGATCGAACGCGAGCGGGGCCACGTCGGCGGGCGACGCGAGGTCGGGCGGCACGAGCGCCGTGCCGATCAGCGTGACGAGGCTGCCACCGGTCGACGGCCCCTGGCTCGGCAGCGCGACCGCGATGTCGGGGCGATAGAACGCGTTCTCGATCGTCGTCGACTCGCCGGCGACCGCGTCGCGCACGAACAACGTCGCCTGCCCCGGGAGCGCCGCGCCGGGCACGACCGCGGACACGACGGGAGCCGCACCCGCCGGCTGCGGCTCGAACCGGACGTCGGTGCAAGGCCGCGTGATGCGCGGCCGCGGCCCGCCGCCGATGCCCGCGCGCGTCGGATCCGCGGTCGACACCAGCACCTGCACGTTCGCCGGATCGCTGCTGCGCAGGCCGGTGACCCGGATGCGCACCCGTTCGCCGAGGGGCGACAGGAACTGCTGCGTCGGGGGCGCGGTGAACTCGAGCTGGGCGCGCGGCTGGCGCACGAGCACGATCGGAGCGGGCGCGGCGATCGCGCGGCCGTCGACGAACACCGTGAGCCGGCCGTCGACGTCGGCGGCGGTCGGATCGCCGATCGCAGCGACGAGCGGTGCCGTGTCGAGGGTGAACGCGATCAGCGTCGAACCTCCCTGTCCCGACGCGACCGGCGCGAGCTGGTCCCAGCCGGAACCCGCCGCGTCGATGCGCACCCGCAACTGCGCCGCCGCCGCGATCTGCGCGTTCGCGACGACGACCGTGCGCGTCGTGTTCGACGCCGGCACCAGCGGCAGCAACGGATCGAGGCTGAGTTCGGGCACTCGCACTTCGCCGGACCCGCCGCCGCCCGAGTTGGACGCGATGCCGCCGATCAGCCCGGCGCCGCAACCGGGCAGCGACGCGAGCGCGCAGACGAACGCGATCCCGAGCAACCAGCGCCTTGGCGACATGGTCGCGTGAGTCTACCCGAGGACCGCGGCACGCGGGCTGCGACGAACACGCGATGCCAGCGGACGCCGCGACGGCGCGGGGTGGTAGAACGAACGCGATGGCGAACCCGTCCGCCCCGATCCGCCCCCGCCCCGAGCGCCGCATCTTCTGCAACCGCACGCTCAACATGCGCTCCGTGCGCGCCATCGGCTTCGACATGGACTACACGCTCGTGCACTACGACGTGCGCCAGTGGGAAGCCCGGGCCTACGCCCACGTGCAGCAGACGCTCGTGGACAGCGGCTTCCCGGTGCAGGACATGCGTTTCGACCCGGAGGCGTTCACACGCGGGCTCGTGCTCGACACGAAGCTCGGGAACATCGTGAAGTGCAACCGCTTCGGCTACGTCACGCAGGCGACGCACGGTACGCACGGACTCGACCACGAAGCGCAGCGCAAGGTCTACAGCCAGGTGTGGGTCGACCTCAGCGACGAACGCTGGGTCTTCCTGAACACGCTGTTCTCGCTGTCCGAAGCGTGCATCTACGCGCAGCTCGTCGACCTGCTCGACCAGGGCACGCTGCAGCCGGGCCTCGACTACGCGGGCCTCTACGGCGTCGTCGTCGAGACGATGAACAAGGCGCACCTCGAAGGGCGCCTCAAGGCCGAGATCATCGCCGACCCGAAGCGCTTCGTGGACGTCGACCCGGACCTGCCGCAGACGCTGCTCGACCTGCGCGACGCCGGGAAGAAGCTGTTCCTCGCGACGAACTCCGAGTGGCACTACACGCGCGCGATGATGGAGTTCACGTTCGCGCCGTTCCTCGGCGGGGCACCGTGGCAGAGCCTGTTCGACCTCGTCGTCGTGCAGGCGAAGAAGCCGGGCTTCTTCGAGGCGTCGGCGCCGTTCTTCGAGGTCGTCGACGACGCCGGCAACGTGCGGCCGATGAAGGGCTCGCTGCGCGCGGGCACCGTGTTCCGCGGCGGCAACGCCGAACTCGTGCAACGGCACTTCGGCGTCGAGGGCGGCGAGATCCTGTACGTCGGTGACCACGTCTACGCGGACGTGCACGTGTCGAGCCAGATCCGCCGCTGGCGCACCGCACTCGTGCTGCGCGAACTCGA
>JAEUHQ010000110.1 GCA_016794565.1 Planctomycetota bacterium
TCGACGCGGTTCGGGATGCCCTTCGGGCCGAGCACGCGCTCGACCTTCCAGCTCTGGTCCGGGTCCTCGTACGGACCCTGACCGTGCGCGAGCAGGATGTGGCGCTGCTTCAGCAGATCGAGGTGCGGACCGCGCAGATCCGGCACGAAGTCGAGCGGCGAGCTCTCGTAGTAGTCCTTCGTGATCTTCCCCTCGAGGAAGCGGTTCATGTTGTAGGTGCCGCTCAAGCAGATCGCGCGACCGAAGGTGTCCGGGTGGCGGCACACCGCGGCGAGTGCGTTGAACGCGCCGATCGACGCGCCGGCGGCCCAGATCGGCGTCGTGTCGCCGCCGCAGTCGCGGCGGATCGCCGGCACGACTTCGCGGTAGACGCACTGGTCGAACTGGTTCTGCACCTTCGCGGCCTGATCCAGCGTCTTGCACTCCTTGAGCCACGCCTGACCGGCGATCGAGTCGACGCAGTAGACCTTGAGGCGAAGGTCCTTCAGGAAGTCACCGATCGCCGTGATGAGGTGGAAGCGCTCCGGCTCCTCGGCGTCGCCGCCCGCCGTCGGGAACAGGAGCAGCGGCGTGCCCGACACCCCGTAGCGGACGAACGTGATCTCGCGACCGCCGAGCGACGGCGACTTCCAGGTGATCTTGTGCTTGCTCACTTCTTCTGCTCCTTCTCGCCTTCGTTCACGGACTGCTGCACCAGCGCGAAGAAGCGCGCCGAGAACTCGTCGACCTCGTGCGCCGGGTACATGTGCGCGACCTTCTTGCGGATCGCCTCGCGGCACCGTTCGCTGCGGAACCACGCCCGCGCGGCCTCCTCGAGCGACGCAAGGTGCTTCTTGCAGAAGTCGGCGAACTCGTCGGCCTGGAGCCGCTCCCGCGCGATCTTCGCGTAGCCCTTCAGCTTCTCGCGGTACGGCAGGTCCTTCTTGGCGGCGATCGCGTAGTAGGGCTCGAAGTCGAGCGTCTTCTTCATCGAGCGCTTCGTCGCGGCGCAGAACACCGCCCACTTCAGGTTGCTCGTCACGTACCACGGCCAGTGGTAGTGGATCGAGTTGACCTGGTTGTCGGGGCACGGGTTCGCGAAGTCGATCGGGTGGAACACGCCGTCCTTGCGCAGCGCCTCGACGCTGTTGAAGTCCCAGCCGAAGAACGTGTTGATGAGGAGGCAGGTGTCGATCATGACCTGCTCGTCCTCCTTGCTGCAGAAGTTGCGCTCCGTGGTGTAGCGACCGTGCAGCGGCTGGCTCGCGTCGTACTTGATGACGCGCACCTGCGGCCCGATGCCGACCGCGCGCACGAAGAGGTCGAAGCCGGCGACCGCCTTCTGCAGGTGCATCAGCCACTTCTCGCTCTTGTCGTACGTCGAGCGCAGCTGCGCCTCGTCGTCGATCTTGGACACACCCTGCCAACCGCCGCCGTCGAACGGCTTCATGAACGACGGGTAGCCGATCTGCTTGCCCAGGACGCCGAGGTCGAACAGCTTCGCGTACGACTTCAGCGTGTAGTCGAGGTCCGGCTTCGGCTCGTAGTTCTTCTGCGGAACCATCAGCGTCTTCGGGATCGGCATCCCGAGCGCCGTCATCGCGCAGTAGGTCGAGTGCTTCTCGTAGCTCTGCACCGACCACGGGTTGTTGTAGACGTAGAGCCCGTCCATCAGGACGCACTTCTTGATCCACTCGCGCTGGATCGTGAACCAGTGCGTCAGGCGGTCGACGACCAGGTCGTACTTGCAGCCGGCCTCGAGCGCGAACGGCTCGATCGACGTGCGTTCACAGGTGAAGTCGACGACGTCCTTGCCGACCTTCAGGGACAGCTTGGCGTCGGCAAGGATCTGTTCGAAGGCGAGCGGCCAACAGATGTCGGCGCCCAACGAGAGTCCGATGTGGCGTGTGACGGCGGGCATGGCGCGATGTGAGGGTCGCGCACTATGCCGGGGTCGGGCCGCCAGAGCCAGCGAGCGCCGCGCCGTTCGACCGCAGTCGGGAACGGCACGGAAACCGTCAGCGGATCACGCCGCCGACGGGCGGGCTGAGCGCGAGCAGGGTGGGCGTGAGGCCGACGCCGACCACGAAGAGCGACGTGTCCAGGAACTGTCCTGCGGGCATGTTCCAGGTCACCGTCGCGAACCCCGTGGCGTCCGACAGCAGAGCCGTCGCGAGCCACAGGTTGCCCGGATCGAGCGTCAGCGCCTGGTCGGTGATCCCGGGCAGCGGCACGTAGGAGAGGCCCGTGCTCGCGAAGATCAGCACGAGCTGGTTCGGATCGGTGCGGTAGTCGACGGTGAAGGGCCCCCCGTTCTGCAGCGGCGTCGTCGAGTCGGCGCCGACGACCAGGCCGGTCGGCAGGCTCGAGCACGCGCCCGCCGGCGCGAGCACGCTGCGATCGATGCGGCCCGTGCCGCCGCCGACGGAGACCGGGCACGTCGTGCCGCCTCCGGTGAGCGTCGCGTCGCTGATCCACGCGGCGGACGAGGCATCCAGGTCGAGCGCCGCGGCGCCGGGCGCGCCGAACAGGTTCGCGCCGCCGGTCAACTGCAGCTGGCTGCCCTGCAGCTCGGAAGATCGCAGACGCACTGCAGCACCGGGCAACGACGCCGACGTGGAGCCCGTGAACGAACACCGCACCGCCGTCACTGCCGCGTTGTCCGCGGCGAGCGCGATCGCCGCACCGCCGGTGCCGACACCGGCGAGCGTGCACTGCTGCAGATGCACGCGCGCACCGTCGACGGACAGCGCGTTCGCGTTCTGCGCCTGCAGCGTGCAGCGATCGAACGTGGCGATCCCGCTCGTCACGAGCACCCGATGCAGGAAGAGGAACGACAGGTTCGTCGGCCGGAAGTCGAGGCCGATGCAGTTGACGACCTGGCCCGCCGGCGGAGCGATCCGCGTCGGGCCCTCCGCGGCGACGCACGCAGGGCTCGATCCGCACCCCGGCGGCAGGAACGCCATGTCGTACTCGACCAGCACCGTGCCCGGAGTGACGGCGCGGATCGTCACGCCGATGCTCGCCGTGAAGTGCGCGTAGGTGCCGGGCTGGACTTCGATCACGTCGCCCGGCGCGGCGACCGCGAGCGCGTCGCGGATCTGCGCGAGGCCGCCGGGGCCGACGAGGTGTGTCGTCTGGGCGAACGCGGCTGCGGGGGTCAGGAGGGCAACCAGGATCCGGAGCGGCGTCTTCATGCGAGGCCGCCAGAGTAGGTGCAACCACACGGCAGGCAAGGCCGTCGCCGTTGGCGGTTCGCCGCCGCCGCGAACTTCGCAAGTTCCGCCAATGGCGGGTCCCGGCCAGAGAGCTACGGTGCCGCGCGTGACGAAGACCCCGCGAACGCCCCGGAGACGCCCGCTGGCCGCGCGCGAACGAACCCGCGCCGACCACTGGCAACGGGTGCTGCGAGTGCTCGTGCACATCGGCCGTCACCTCGACGCCGACCTGTCGCTCGCGCGCCTCGCGAAGCTCGCTCACCTGTCCCCCCACCACTTCCAGCGGGTGTTCACGACGGTCGCCGGGGAGTCGTGCAAGCAACACGTGCAGCGGCTCCGACTCGAACGCGCGGCGCGGGAACTCGGACGCACCGATCGCACCGTCGCCGACATCGCGGCCGACGCTGCGTACAGCGACGTGCCGGCGTTCCACCGCGCGTTCCGCTCGCGGTTCCGGCTCGCCCCCGCGAAGTACCGCGAGAGCCGCAGGGACCGGCGCGCCGCCGCGCCGCGGCCCGATGCGGTCCGGTGCTGGCAGGTGCTCACCGACGCCCACGGCCAGCTGCGGTCCGTCGCCCATCCGGCCGACCGGGCGCCCGGCGATTGCGGCCCCGCCGCGCGCATCGTGACCCTCGCGAAGCTGCGCATCGCGTTCGTGCGCCGCACCGGCCCGGTGAGCCCGCGCGCGACAGCGGCGGACTTCGCCCGGCTCGTCGCGTTCGCGGAGCGCCGCGGTGCCGTACCCGAGCCCTTCCTCGTGCGGCTCCACCACGATGACCCCACCGTGACGCCGCCTCGCCTTCGCCGCACGGACCACGGCATCACGATCGGACCTCGCCGTCGCGGCGAGGGCGACATCGGCGTGCAGACGATCGGCGACCACGAAGTCCTCGTCGCGACGTGCGCCGGCGACACCGCGGTGCCCGCGGTCCGGCGCTGGCTCGAGAACGACGCACCGCGAGCCGACGGTGCCCTGCGTCGCCAGGGCCCCGTCGTCGAAGTGCTGCTCGACCACGATGCCGACGATGCGAGCCGCGCGCTGCGCGACGTGCTCGTGCCGGTCGCGACACGGCCCACGGACCTCTCCTGGTACTGGCGGCGCCGCCCGGCGCCGCTCGACGCAGGGACGGCTCCTTCCTCTTCCTGACAACCCCGAACCGAAGACGACCATGCCCGCACGCCCGATCCCCGAAGGCTTCCACTCCCTCACCCCGCACCTCGAACTGCGCGGCGCCGCGCGCGCCATCGACTTCTACAAGGCCGCGTTCGGAGCGCGCGAGATCTTCCGCAACCTCGGCCCCGACGGCCGGCTCGTCATGCACGCGCAGCTGCAGATCGGCGATTCGATGCTGCTCCTGCACGACGAATTCGCGGAGTCGGGCGGCGAGTCGCCGGACTCGCTGGAAGGATCCGCCGTGACGCTGCACCTCTACGTGCCCGACGTCGACGCGGTGTTCGCGCGCGCCGTCGCAGCGGGCGCCACGGTCGAGATGCCGGTCTCCGACATGTTCTGGGGCGATCGCTACGGCCAGATCAAGGATCCCTGCGGTCACCGCTGGTCCATCGGCACCAAGATCGAGGACCTCACTCCCGCGCAGATGCGCGAACGCGCCGCCAAGTTCTTCCAGAAGCACTGACCCACGACCCGAACTGCACCGACCCACCATGATCCGTTCCCTCGCCGTCCTCTCGCTCCTCTCCGCGATCTCCTTCCCAGCCGCGCTGCCGCAGGACCCGCACGCACGACCGGAGTCTGCACACGAACGCCTCCGGAAACTCGCCGGCGACTGGAGCGTGGTGACCACGTTCGTGCTGCCCGGCGGAGCGCCGCGCGAGTTCCAGGGCACGGCGCATGCCCGCACCATTCTCGGCGGCCGCTTCCTCCAGCTCGACGAGTCGGGCACCGAGTTCGGCCAGCCTTCCGAGAAGCAGAAGACGTTCGGCTTCAACACCGCGACGAAGAAGTGGGAGTCGGTGTGGATGTACACCGGCTCGACCGCGGTCATGCATCTCGACGGCTCCGCGTCGGCGGACGGCAAGACCATCGCCGGCGACGCGTCGTACGCCGGTGCCGACGGCGAGCCGCAGAAGTTCACCTGGGAGCTGGTCCTCTCCGACGCGGACCACTTCTCGACGAAGCTGATCACCGTCGCACCCGGCGAGGGCCGTGCGGCGACGTTCACCGCGGTCTACACCCGCGCCCCGAAGAAGTGAGTCTCGCGCGGTATCCTCCGACCACTGCTCCCATGCCGACCCTCGATCCGCGCGTCGACGCGTACATCGACAACGCCCCCGAGTTCGCGAAGCCGATCCTCGTCGAGCTGCGCAAGCGTGTGCACGCCGCGTGCCCCGACGTGCGGGAGACGATCAAGTGGCGCATGCCCTCGTTCGAGCACCACGGGCTGCTCGCCGGCATGGCGGCCTTCAAGGCGCATCTGACCTTCGGCTTCTGGAAGGACGCGGTGCTGCGCTCGGAGAAGGACCACCTGGACACTCTCGACAGGGTCGGCTGCATGAAGGGCATCGCCGACCTGCCGCCGAAGGCGGCGTTCTTGAAGGCGCTGAAGCGCGCCATGGAGATCAACGAAGAGGGCATCGCGCTGCCGCGGAAGAAGGCGACGAAGCGCGCACAGATCGCGATGCACCCCGACTTCGCGCGCGCTCTCGGCGCGAGCAAGAAGGCCCGGGCGGTCTTCGAGGCGTTCGCGCCGAGTTGCAAGCGTGAGTACCTGGAGTGGATCGCGGAGGCGAAGAAGGACGACACGCGCAGCCGGCGCATCGAGCAGGCGATCGACTGGATCGCCGCCGGCAGGAAGCGGAACTGGAAGTACGAGAACTGCTGACCGGACTCGCATCGCAGGACGCCCCCGCTCGCGCCGGCAGTGCGGCGTCTTCGTCGGGCTTCCGGCCGCGGCGCTTCCGCGCGGGCGACCGCTACTCGTACACCAGCCAGAGCGGGCCCGGGAACAACCAGCTGAGGCCCTCGCGCAGGCGGTCGCGCCAGTTCTCCCAGTTGTGCCCGTCGTTCGCCTCCCGGAACTTCACCTGCATGCCCGTGTCCTGGAGCAGCGGGACGAGCGAGCGGTTGTAGTAGATGAGGGACTCGTAGACGCCGCAGGTGACGAACACCGACTCGGCGAAACGGCCCGGCGCCTTGCGGAACTCGTTCGTGAACTTCACAACCGGATCGAACACCGGTCCGCGGTCGTGGTCGCCGATCTCCGTGAACACGAACGAGCCCGACTGCAGCAGCAGTCGGCCGAAGAAGCCCGGGTGCCGCCACGCCGTCGAGAGCGAGGCGACGGCGCCGAACGACGCGCCCATGATCGCGCGCGCCGACGGCTGCCGCACGAGCGGCAGGATCCTCTCCATCTGCGGCACGAGGTCCTGCACGATGAAGTCCGCGTGCCGTTCGTCCGCCGCGTACTCGTGCATGCGATCGGGCGACTGCGTGAAGAGCGCGATCAGCGGCGGGATCTCGAGCCGGTGGATCAGGTTGTCCAGCACCGTCTGCATGCTGGCGAATCCGAGGTAGTCGAAGCCATCGTGCACGACGAGCAGCGGATAGCGCCGCGTCTCGCGGAAGCGCGCCGGCCGATAAACCTTGATCGGGCGCCAGTCGCCGAACACCGGGCTGTCGACGTGCCGATCCTCGATCGTGCCTCGCCGCGCTTCGGGATCCTCGACGGTCCAGTCCGGCGGGCAGTAGCCATCGCCGTAGACGACCGAGTTCGCGCCGAACGGGTCGCGCGCGGCGTGCGTGTTGAGCGGATCGCGGATCAGCGAGCCGCGGCCGTACATCGCGACGCCGAGCTTGTATTCCATCCGCGAGCCGGGCGGCAGGTCGATCTGCAGCACCCACGCGTCGCTCTTGTGCAGTCGGCGGAACGGCAGCGATCCCGGCAGGCCGTGGATCCAATGGTGCAGCGTCACTTCCTGCGCAGGGCCGCGGAACAGGAACGTCACCGAGCGCCCGCTCACGTGCGGGAAGGTCGTCCGCTCGATCAGTTCGTCGAGAGCGACCGGGCCGTGGGCGGCGGCGTCCTCGATCTCCGAGAGCAGGGTCACCGCACCACCTCCTCGACGTGGCCGGTCGTCGACAGGCAGCGCGTCCCCGCCGTGCCCACCCACCGGCGTCCGCGCCAGTCGATGCGCGACCCGTCGTCGAGGAGCACGCAGAGCGCCGGCGCGAAGCGCGCCGCGAAGACCTGCATCGACCGCGGCTCGTGGCTGGAGAGTCGGCGGCGCGCGTGCGGCAGCGCCACGACGCCGCGCGCCAGACCGAGGCCCGCCTCCATCACTTCCGCGAACGAACTGCCCTGCGGCGGCGCATCGTGGAACAGCACGATGCGTTCGCAGAGGGCCATCGCGCCGGCGGACCAGGCGATCACGGGCCGGTCGCCGTGAAGGCCGAGAAGGTCGAACAACCGCATGCGGTGCAGGAGCACCGCGATGTGCCCGCCGGCGACGAGCAGGCACGACGCATCGGCCAGCAGGGTCTGGATCGCCTTCCGCTCGCGGACGACCGCCGTGCGATCCTGCGGGCGCCACCGTGCGTCGAACTCGGCGTGGATCGACGCGATGCGCTGCGCGTGCTGGTGGTCGAGCTGCTGGAGCATCGCCATCGCGTCCTCGCGCTCGGGTGCGAGCAGGCGCTCGTCACCGGCGCGACGGAAGAGTTCGTTCGCGGCCTCCATCAGGCCGTCGAGGCGCAGGCGATAGAGCTCCTGCACCGAACGGAGCGTGTCGTGGCGCTGCCGCATCGCCGTGAGCAGCTGCGGGTCCTGGTCGAAGATCCGCTCGACGCGCCCCCACACTTCGAGATTCGTCACGGGTCGCCGCACGTGGTCGCGCAGCTCCTGGTCCTCGAGTTCGCGCTCCTCCCAGCCGGCCGTCACGGCAGCGACGGGGCGCGTGTCCTTCGGCGGAACGAGCGTCTCCAACGCCGGCTTCACGATCGGCACGTGCCGTTGCGGGCCGAGCAGGATCACGGACGACAGCATGGGGGCGGTCTCCATACCCGAGCGTGCGCCGATCCGGAAGGACTTGCAGCGGGTGCGGAACACGCAGTGCCAGCGGCCGGCCGCGGGCAGACTCCATCGGCACCACCGATCCCAACGATGAGCGGTGACCATGCCCGTGCCGCACCGCGAGGGACCCGACGCATCGGCGCGATCACCGCGTCTGCCGCTGGCGACCGCGGTCGTGGCGACGCTGCTGCTCGCGCTGGGAGCGCTCGGCACGGTGCGATTCGCGGGCGAAGCGGCGGCGGACCTCGTGCAGAAGCAGCTGCTCGTGCAGCAGCTGACCGGCGTCGTCACCCACCTCGACGAGGTGCTGACGATGTCGGCGAACATGTGCGCGCACACCGGCGACATGAAGTGGAAGGAACGCTACGACCGCCACCTGGCGCCGCTCGACGAAGCGATCGCGGGACTGCGCTCGGTCTCGCCCGGCCTGTTCGACCAGGAACTCGGCGCGGACACCGACGCTGCCAACCAGCGGCTCGTCGCGATGGAGACGAAGTCGTTCGAACTCGTCGAACAGGGCCGCGCGAGCGACGCGGCGGCGATCCTCGACGGGCCGGCGTACGCCGCCGACAAGGCCCTCTACGCCGCGGGCAACCAGCGTGCGCAGCTGGCCCTCGCCGGCCTCGTCACCTCCGAACGCGAGGCGACCCGGTCGCACCAGACCCTGGCGAGCGTCGCCACGCTGCTGCTCGCGATCCTGGCCACCGGCTCGTGGGTCGTGGTGTCGCGGCGCTCCCGCGAACAGCGGTCGCGCGTGGCGCTCGAGCTGGCGCGGGCGACGTCGCGCGCCGCCGACGAGGCGAACCGGCAGAAGAGCCTCTTCGTCGCGAACACGAGCCACGAACTGCGCACGCCGCTCACCGCGATCCTCGGCTACGCCGAACTGCTCGCGGACCCGAAGTACGCCGCGGAGAACGCCGCCGACGCCTGCGCGACGATCACCCGCAACGGCGAGCATCTGCTGCAGGTCGTGAACGACCTGCTCGACATGTCGAAGATCGAGGCGGGCGGTCTCACGGTCGAGTCGGTTCCCACCGACCCCGCGCTCATCGTCGAAGACGTGGTGTCGCTGATGCGGGTGCGCGCCACCGGCAAGGGCATCACGCTCGATCGCACGTTCGAGACGCCGCTGCCGCGTTCGTTCCCGTGCGATCCGGTGCGCCTGCGACAGATCCTGCTCAACCTCGTCGGCAACGCGATCAAGTTCACGCCGAACGGGCGTGTCGCGCTGCGGATCGAGTTCCGACCGGAGACCGACGGCGGCGGCACGCTCCGCTTCGCCGTCGAGGACAGCGGCATCGGCATGACCGAAGAACAGGTCGGCCGCCTGTTCCGCCGCTTCGCCCAGGCCGAGGACTCCACGGCGCGCCGCTTCGGTGGGACCGGCCTCGGCCTCGCGCTCAGCAAGACGTTCGCCGAACTGCTCGGCGGCGGGGTCTTGGTGCGTTCGTGCCCCGGCGTCGGGAGCACGTTCACGCTCGAGCTGCCCGTGCCAGCCGACTCGTCGACGAGCACCTGGCATCCCGACGCCGACGGAATCGCCGCGATGCACGAAGAGCGCGCGCAGGCCGCCGCGTACGACGACGAACTGCCGAACCTCGCCGGTGTGCGCATCCTGCTGGCTGACGACGGCGTCGACAACCGCCGGCTCGTCGCCCACCACCTGGTGCACTGCGGCGCCGAAGTGGTCACGGCGGAGAACGGTCGCGACGCCGTCGCCAGCCTCCTCGGCGACGCGGCGCCGCGGTTCGACCTCGTGCTGATGGACATGCAGATGCCCGAACTCGACGGCTATCGCGCGACGCACCTGCTGCGCGAACGGGGCTGGGCGGCGCCGATCGTCGCGCTCACGGCGAACGCGATGTCGACCGACCGCGAACGCTGCCTGCAGGCGGGCTGCGACGACTACCTCACGAAGCCCATCGACCGCCGGAAGCTGCTCCGCACGTGCGCACTCTGGGCGCGGCCGGGTCTCGCCTGCGCGACCTGATCGCCGCCGTCCGGGCCCGTTCCGATCACGCGAGATCGCTGTCGGCGAGCGTGTACCACCACGACGAGGCGAGCCACTCCGCCGTGATCGCCGGATCGTTGACGTTGTGGATGAGGCGGCGCTGAAGCCAGTTCGCGGACGGCGTGAACACGAACCCACGCGCCTCCAGCGCGCGCCACTCCGCGGACCACGGCGGGAACACCGCGAGCAGCCGCTGCTTCTTCTTCTCGTGCTGGCGCCGCGTCGCGACCGCGAGCAGCGCGTCCGTCGCCGCGGCGTCCCGCTCCGGCACGAGCCAGTCCGCGATCGTCGCGCTGTCGGGTGCGAGCCCCTGGTCCGGCTTCAGGACCGCGAGGCCGACGAGCCGCCCGGCGCGGCGCGCCGTCCACACTTCGTAGTCCGCACGCTGCGGGTTCTCGAAGTAGCGCCAGGCGAGCCAGCGGTAGTCGCGACGCAGCATGCACACCTTGTCGGCGCGCGCCGCCGCGAAGAGGGCGCCCGTGTCGGGCGGCACGGTGTCGACCTTCGCGACCTCGATCCCCGCCGGCATCGGCAGCGGCGTCGCGCCGAGCGGCCGGATCAGGTAGTCGACGACCGTCATCATCTCGTACTTCAGGTAGCGCTGGCCGATGCGGAACGCCGCGTCGACAGGGAACCCGTAGAACAGCGCGTCGCCGATCGCCTTGCAGTGGTCCCAGAACGGCAGGCACGTCTCGACGAAGAGGCTCTTCGCCTTCAGGCCCTTCCTCCAGTCCGGATGCGTCATCGAGTCGACGCAGTGCACGAACACGTCGGTGCCGCGCGGCGTCTCGTAGACCATCGGCATGCCCGCGTACTGCGACGCCACGGTGCCGTCGGGCGCGATCGCGAGCGAGATGCGGTGACCGGCCGGATTGTCCAGCCAGGCCCAGCGCCATTGCTCCACGGTGCGGTCGACGTAGGTCGGGCCGCACACCTCGCGGAACACCAGGTTGAACGTCGCGAGGATCGCGTGTTCGTCCCCGGGCCGGTAGAAGCGGATCGTCGGGGCGTCGTCACTCATGCCAGCTTCTTGCAGAACGCGGCGACGAGTCCTTCGAGCACGGACGCCGCCTGTTTGCCGGCCGCGACGACCTCGTCGTGCGACAGCGACTGCTCGGACAACCCGGCGGCGAGGTTCGTCACGAGCGACAACCCCGCGACCTGCGCGCCCATCGCGTTCAACGCGATCGCCTCGTGCACGGTGCTCATGCCCACCGCATCGGCGCCGATCGTCTTCAGCATGCGGACTT
Source organism: Planctomycetota bacterium (assembly GCA_016794565.1). Lineage (GTDB taxonomy): Bacteria > Planctomycetota > UBA1135 > UBA1135 > UBA2386 > JAEUHQ01. Next base: position 11,489 of record JAEUHQ010000110.1, read on the forward strand.
CCGCCGGCGTCTCGTACGACGGCCCGAGCAGGCCTGCGTAGACGCCGGGCCGCAGTCGCGCGCCGCACTGCTGCAGCAGCGCCCGCAGCTTCGGCGCGTAGACGGCGGACTGGTCGGGGAAGCGGGGGCCGAACTCGGCTTCGTGAAGTCCGACCAGCGGCGAACTGCCGGTCAGGTTGACGTGGTCGGCGAGCAGCATCAGGTCGCCGGCCGACAAGTCGTCGGCGATGCCGCCGGCGGCGTTCGTCAGCAGGAAGTTCGGCACGCCGAGGTGGCGCAGCGTACGCACCGCCCGCACGACCTCGGCCGGGCGCCAGCCTTCGTACAGGTGCACGCGGCCGGTCAGGCACGCGACCCTCGTCCCGGCGACGGAGCCCACCACCAGGGCACCGCCGTGCCCTTCGACCTTCGGCACCGGCCACCCGGTGATCTCCGCGAACGGGATCGTCGTGGCGTCCTGCACCTGGCGCGCGAAGTCCTTCAGGCCGCTGCCGAGCACGATGCACAGCCGCAACGAGGCGAACAGGTCCGCACCGAGCCGCTGGCGCAGCACGAACGCGGCGCCGAGCACGTGGTCGCGTTCGGTCGTGGTCATGCCGGCCCCTCGCTCGCGAGCACACCGGCGACGCACGCGGTCATGCATGTGGCGATCGCACCGCCGAACATCGCGCGCAGCCCGAGCTTCGCGAGGTCGCCGCGCCGCTCGGGCGCCAGCGCGCCGAGGCCGCCGACCTGGATCGCGACGCTGCCCACGTTGGCGAACCCGCACAGCGCGAAGCTCGCGATCATCGCGGTGCGCGGCGTGATGGCGTGCTGCTGGATCATGGGCCCGAGATCGCTGTATGCGACGAGTTCGGTCGCGGCGATCTTCGTGCCCAGCAGTTGCGCCAGCACCGGCACCTCGTGAAACGGCACTCCCATCACCGCGGCAATCGGCCAGAACACGACGCCGAGGATCGACTTCACCGACCAGCCCCATGGCAGGAACTCGAGCAGCCAGTCGAGCACCGCGACGAGACCGAGGAACGCGATCAGCATCGCGCCGACGTTCAGCGCAAGCTTGAGGCCATCGCCGGCACCCGCCGCCGCCGCCTCGACGACGTTGCCGTACACGTCGGTCTCGATCTTCGCGACCTTGCCCATGGTGTGGCTCTGCTCCGTCTCGGGCCACAGCATCTTCGTGCAGATGAGTCCAGCTGGCACAGCCATCACCGAAGCCACCATGAGGTGCCCGGCGGCAATGCCGACGCCGACGTACAAAGCGAACACGCCGCCCGCGATCGTCGCGAAGCCGCCGACCATGATCGCGTGCAGTTCGCTCATGGTCATGTTCTTGAGGAAGGGCCGGATCAGCAGCGGCGCTTCGGTCTGGCCGACGAACACGTTGGCGCACGCCGACAGCGACTCGCTGCCCGACGTGCCCATCAGTCGCACCATCACCCACGCCATCGCGCGGACGATCACCTGCATCACGCCGAGGTGGTAGAGCACCGCCATCACGCTGCTGAAGAAGATCAGCGTCGGCAGGATCTGGAACGCGAACACGAAACCGAGCTTGTCGCTCTTGGCCAGTTCGCCAAACACGAACACGTTTCCCTTCAGCGACAGCTTCAGGAACCTCTCGACGCCGTCGCCGAACTTCTGCAGCGCGGCATTGCCGCCGCTCCAGTAGAGGAACGTCAAGCCGAGGATCGCCTGCAGCACGAGTCCGGTGCCGACAAGGCGCCAGTTGATCGCGCGGCGGTTGTTCGAGAGAGCGAAGCAGAGCGCCAGCATGACGGCGATTCCGCACAGCGAGACGAGGCGCAACATGCGCGCGGGATGCTAGCGGCGCATTCGGCCCCGCCCAACGGCGGCGCCGGCCGAGAATCGGCCGAGATCGGCAGCGCGTCTTGACGGGCTCGGGCCACGGCTCGACCATGCGGGCAGAGGCGCTTCCTTCCTCGTCCCCGGAGCCCCCATGAACTCGACGCCGCGTGGTGCCACGTTGCTCTCGCTGTCCCTCGCCTTCTGCGTCCCCGCCTTCGCCCAGACGTGCCCCGGAGCGGGCAACACGTTCTGGAAGCGCGACTCGCTGGCCCAGAACCCGTCCGGCCTGACCGCGGTCGGTGTCGTGCCGGGGTTGTGCGAAGGCGAAGCGGCGGCGGTGGTCTTCGAGATGCCCGCGAACATGGCGCCGCAGCGCCTCACGCAGGTCGTCGCACCGTGGGGCCACGCGCCCGCCGGCACGAACGGCTTCCAGGCCGCGCTCGACGTCGAGATCTACGACGGCGTGTCCTTCTCCGGCGGCACGCCGGTCATGGGATCGCCCGTGTTCACCCTGTCCGGCACCGGCCAGTCGTTGCAGGTCCAGTCGCACGCGCTGAACACGTTCGACATCACGCCGTACGACGTCATCGTGGGGCTGGCACCGGCGACCGGCAGTCCGCCCGTGCGCCGATTCGCCGTCGCGTTCCGCGTCGAGATCAACGCCTTCCCCGCCGGAACGTGCGCGGGCGGGTACCTCGCGAACTTCTTCACCGACGCTCAGGCGTCGCTGGGCACGTGCACCACCCCGATCCGCACGAGCCTGCTCGACCAGCAGGGCGTCGGCTGGACCGACATGAAGCTCGCCAACGTCGGCGGGTTCCCGATCTGCCCCTTCGCCTACAACGGCACGTGGTGCATCCGAGCCTGCAGCGAAGACGCGTACCCGGCGAGCTACACGACGATCGCCGGCGGCTGCCCGGGCACGTTCGGCGTGTCCCAGCTGATCCCGGCGACGCTGCCGCGCATCGGCACGAGCATGCTCGTCATCGTCAACAACATGGCGGTCAGTGTCGGCATCATGCTGATGGGCTTCACGAACTTCGCGCCGCCGATCGACATGACGTTCCTCGGCATGAACGCCTGCCCCCTGCACACCTCGTTCGAGTTCACCTATTCGCTCGTCGGCGGCGGCGGCCAGGCCGTGCACACGCTGATCCTGCCGAACGATCCGACCCTCCTGAGCCTGGAGCTCTACCAGCAGGCGCTGTCGTTCGACGCGATCAACCCGTTCGGCGCCGTGCTGTCCGACGCGGCGAAGCTCGTCATCGGGATCTGAGGTGACGGGAGGCGCCGACGACGTGTCCCAGGGCGCGGCCCGGCGCCTCCTGGCGAACGGACGCGAGGACGCGCTCGTGCGCGAGGAACCGCTGCTGCTCGTGATCGCCGGGCAGCAGCTCCTGACGATGCGCACGCCTGGACGCGACGAAGACCTGGCGCTCGGCTTCGTGCTGGGCGAAGGCATCGTCGGTTCGCCCGACGAGGTGCGCGGGACGACGCAGGTCCCGGCCGCCGATCCTTCGCGCGACGTCGACGAACTGCGCGTCGACCTGGCCGCGGCTCCTGCCGGCGCCGCGAAGGCGCGGCTCGCGAGAACGCACGAGCTTCGCAGTTCGTGCGGCGTGTGCGGGGTCACCGATCCGGCCGGCATCCTCGAGAGCACGCCGCCGCTGCTGCCCGGCGTGCCGAGGGTCGCTGCGAATCGGATCCCCGAACTCGTGGCGGAACTGCAACGGCGGCAGGTGCTGTTCGCGGCGACCGGCGGCTGCCACGGCGCGCTCGTCGCGAACGCGGACGGAGCAGTCGTCGGGTTCGGCGAAGACGTCGGCCGCCACAACGCGCTCGACAAGGCGATCGGACAGGCGGCGCGGACCGGCGCGGACCTGTCGCGGAGCGTCGCCGTGCTGTCGGGCCGCGCCGGCTACGACCTCGTCGTGAAGTGCCTGCGCGTCCGGCTGCCGATCGTGGTCAGCGTCTCGGCGCCGAGTTCGCTCGCGTTCGACCTGTGCGCCGCGGCCGGTGCGACACTGCTCGGATTCGCGCGCGACGGACGCTTCGTGACCTACTGCGGCGCGGAGCGGCTCGCGACCTGACGGCGTCTTGCGAGCTGATCAGGCGCGCGCCGGTCTCGCCGCCTGCAGCAGCTGCCCGCCCGCGCACTCACTTGGGGGCCGACCACCCGTGCTCCTCGGGCCGGTAGCGCACCTGCTGCTGCGGAAACGCAGCGAGCAACGCTTCGGCGCGCTCGATCAGCGTGTCGCGGCCCGCCGCGAGATCCGCCGGTACGAAGGGCACGATCTCGTGCGGAGTCACGCCGACTCCTTCGATGCCCTTGCCGCCCTGGAAGCGCGCCTTGTTCGACGACGTCGAGACGTAGAGCGCGAACAGGCGCGACGGCAGCTCGATCGTCGTCTTCTGCGACGCCATGCCGGCGGTCGCGCTCTCGCCGATCAGGTACGCGCGCCCGTCCTCGCCGAACATGCCCGCGGCGGTCTCGCCGGCGCTGCGCACGGTGCCATCGACCACCACGACCATCGGACCGCCGAACGGTCGATCGCCCGCACTCTCGTAGCCCGATCCCACCAGCCACTTCGTGCCCTTCGGGAGGAAGCGTCCGAACAGGGCCTCGTGGTCGAAGCCGCCGCCGGAGTTGCCGCGGAAGTCGAGTACGAGCCCCGGCACGTCGCCGAGTGCGGCCAGTGCGGCATCCATCTGGGCGGGCAGGTCCTCCTTGCAGCGGCGCACGTGCACGTAGCCGTTGCCTTTCGACGTCGTCGCGCAGAACACGTCCTTGTCGCCCTTCAGGCCGGCGGGCGGGAACGCCGGCCCGTTCGGCACCTGGCTGCCCTTCCGGTACTCCACCACCCTCGCCTTGCGGACCGAGCCCTGCCGCACTTCGAGTTCGAGGCGCGTGCCCGGCGCGTCCGCGAGCCCCTGGTGGCACGTGAAGAAGGAACCCTGCTGGCTCGTCGAGAACGACACGAGGTCGGCGAGCTGAGCCTGCCGCTGCCGCAACCACACGTCGGCCGCCACGCCGCCGATCTTCAGGACCTCCGCCCCCGCGACGATCCCCGCGGCCTCGGCGGCGCCCCACACGTTCTTCACGTGGACCGCGTCGCCGACCCGACAGAGGAACAGCCCGGGGCTGCCAGAACGATCCGGCAGTTCGAGCTTCACGTCCTTGCCACGTTCGAGCGGGCGGACTTCGGCGTGGCCGTCCTGCAGCCGCGCGAGGAGACGCCAGAGGAGCAGCAGGTGCGCTTCCGCGGTCTTCGTCTTCTTGCTCTCCGCGAGCAGCGGCGCGGTCACCTTCCGCCAGTCGATCTTCTTGCTCGTGAGCAGCGCCTTGCACTGCGTCTCGACCGCGTCGATCGCGAACTCCACATCCGCCCGGTAGTCGGCCTTCTGCGCCGGAACCGCCTGGGCGAGAAGAAGGACCGCGGCGATCGACCGGACCGCGCCATCGGTTCGCTGGGCCGTCATGCGGGCATGGTCGCGCACCGGCGCGCAGCATGCCACCCTCGTGGGCGACGAGGATCCGCACCCGCACCGCAGCAATGTCCGCCTTTGCTTGGATCCCGGCTCGGCGCCAGGGTAGCCTGCGCGCCTTCGTCAGATGCAGGCAGTCGCTGCGCCGACGACTACGTCACTCCGACTGGGCGGGCCCGCGCCGTTTGGTTGTCAGAGCAGTTCGCCGCGTCCTTCGCAACGTTGCCTCGTCGAGGCACGAGGGGCCGGTGAATCGACGCGCCACTCGGCCCTCCGGGGTCGGGTCCGCGCAGGTCTGGCCACCAGCGACACCGGGTCCATTGGTTACGATCGAATGGGCAAGCGCCTCTACGTGGGCAATCTCTCCTTCCAGACGACGGAAGGCACTCTCCAGACCCTCTTCGCGCAGGACGGCCGTCAGGTCGCCAGCGTGAGCATCATGATGGATCGCGATACCGGCCGCTCGCGCGGCTTCGCGTTCGTCGAGATGAACACCGACCAGGACGCGCAGGCGGCCATCAAGGCCGTCGACGGCAAGCAGGTCGACGGACGCGCGCTGCGCGTCAACGAAGCCGAAGAACGCAAGCCGCGCACCGGCGGCGGCGGTGGCGGCGGACGCCGCGAGCGTTGGTAGTCCCGCGCACGGCGCTCCCGGTCCCGAGGCGCGAGGGCGTCTCGGTGCACCCGAGCGCCGTCGTGCCGGCCACGGCATCGCTCGGGGAGAACGTCCGGGTCGGTGCCTTCGCGGTCATCGGTGACGGCGTCGTCATCGGCGCCGGCAGCGAGATCGGGGCGCACGCGATCGTGCGCGACTTCTGCGTCATCGGGGAACGCGTGCTCGTCGACAGCTTCGCGGTCGTCGGCGGCCGCCCGCAAACGCGCGGTCAGGTCGCGCCCGGCGGCATCGTGCGGATCGGCGACGACTCCGTGGTCCGCGAAGGCGTCACGGTCAGCCTGCCGACGAAGGCGGACTCCGAAACCGTCGTGGGCAAGGGTTGCCTCCTGATGGCCAACTCGCACGTCGGCCACGACACGCTCGTCGGCGACGCAGTGACGCTTGCCAACAACGTGATGCTCGCCGGCCACGTGCAGATCGGCGACTCGGTGTTCCTCGGCGGCGGCGCCGGCGTGCACCAGTTCGTGCGCATCGGCCGCGGCGCGATCGTCGGCGGCAACGCCTCGATCTCGTACGACGTGGCGCCGTTCGTGATCGCCGCGGAGCGCAACCGCGTCTGCGGACTGAACGTCGTCGGACTCCGCCGCCAAGGGATCACCGGGGCCGTGCTCGCCGACCTGAAGCGCTGCTACCACGCGGTCTTTCGCGGTGGCTGCGTGCGAGAACACGCCGCCGCCGCGCTCCGCGACGGTGCGATCGGCACCGAGGCTCCCGGCCGCGCGTTCCTCACGTTCTTCGCGGAAGGGCGGCGCGGCTTCGCGATCACCCGGTCGCGGCGCGAGAACGCGGCGCAGCCCTGACGAGGGCGGCGGGGCGCGACGGGCAGCTCGCCGTCACTTGCCGCCGACGAGGCCGTTGAGCTGCTCCAGCACCGGCCCGATCGCCTTCGCGACGTCCGGGTTGGCGAGCAGCTTCTTCACCTGATCGGTGATGCCCTTCACGACGTCACCGCCGAGGCCTTCGGTCGCCTTCGTGATTCCGCCGAGAGAACCGACCTGGCCTTTCAGCGTGTCGACGATCGTGGCGAGTCCGCTCTTCGCCTTCTCGGCGGTAGCGCCGTCCGTGATGCCGGCGAGCGTCTTCGACAAGTCGGTCCAGGTCGACGCGATGGCCGCGGCCGCCGGCATGTTCTTCGCGGCCTCGGCAGCCTTGTGCGCGAGATTGGCGGCATCGTTGGCAGCGGCCTTGGCGCCCTCGCCGCAGGCGGCCACGAACAAGAACGACGACACGACGAGCGGGAGGAGCTTCATCGCCGCAGTGTAGCGCCGCGAACCACGCGTCAGTCGAACAGATACACGAGGTGCCAGCCGCCGAGGACGCCGAAGAGAGCGGCGAGCGCCGTCGCGGGCCCGAGCAGATCGCGCAGCGACGCGGTCGATCGCCGCCGCAGGACCAGCCCGAACACGATGGTCCAGATCGCAAGGTTGCACAGCAGGGCGTCGACCCCCATCGCGATGGGAATGAACTCGTGCGCGAGGCCGTGGCCGTTGCCCTCGACGCCGGGCCACGGAAACCCGACCCGCTCCCGCACGGGGTGCTGCCCCGGAGCCGGATGCGCATGCACGGCGCCGGTCGGCCCGACCGCGATGCGCACCGCGAACACGCCGAGCATGGTCGCGGCATGCGCGCACGCCAGTACGACGGTGGCACGCAGGGCCGGCGCGCTCGATTGCGGCGCCCGCCGGTGCGCAAGTCGCGCGAGCACGAGCCACACGGGTGCGGTCACCAGCGGTACGACCACCGTGCCCCGGGTCGCCGCGGCGGCGCCGTAGCTGCAGAGCGCCGCGAGCACGACCGCGACCGCGGGCATGCATCGGGCGCCGAACGATGCCAAGCGGCGCTCCCCGTCGACCCGCACCGCTCCGAAGGCCGTCACCGCGCCTCCTTCGTTGCCGTCGCCGCGGATCGCGCGCACCGGAACCCGGAATGGCACAGCGACGTGTCCTCCGAGCACTTCATCCGCGTGCCGGGCATGTAGCCCTTGCAGTAGGCGTCGCTGCAGAGGAACGACCCACCGCGCTGCACGCGCTTCGCGACACCGGGCTCGGCGGGATCGAAGCTGTCCTTCGGGCCGGTCGGATCGGCCATCACCGCCTTGCCGTCGCCGTACCCGTCGGGGCGGTAGAAGTCGGAGCACCACTCCCACACGTTGCCGGACATGCCGCGGAGCCCGAAGCCGTTCGCGGGGAACGCGCGCACTGGTGCGGTCGTCGCGAAGCCGTCTTCGAGCGCGTTGTTCTTCGGGAACGTGCCCTGCCAGATGTTCGCGAGCCACTTGCCTTCGGGCTTCTGCTCGTCACCCCAGACGAACTTCTTCTGATCGAGACCGCCGCGCGCCGCGAGTTCCCACTCGGCTTCGGTCGGCAGCCGTTTGCCAGCCCACGTCGCGTACGCGACGGCGTCGCGCCAGCTCACGTGCACGACGGGATGGTCGTCCTTGCCCTCGATCGACGACCCGGGCCCCGCGGGGTGCCGCCAGTCCGCTCCGGGCACGTACGACCACCATCGCCAGAACTGGCGCAGATCGACCGCATCGGGCGGCGGCGTGAACACGAGCGAGCCCGGCACGAGATCGGCTTCGTCCGCTCCTGGCACGTCGGCGAGCGTCGGCTTCTTCTCGGCATCCGTCACGTGACCGGTCGCCGCGACGAAGCGCGCGAACTCGGCATTCGTCACCTCGGTCGCATCCATCCAGAAACCGCTCACGCGGACGCGGTGCAGCGGCGCGTCGCGATCGCCGTTCTGGCTGCCGAGCACGGCCTCACCGCCGGCGATCCACACCATGCCGTCGCTCGCTGCAGGTTCCTGCGAGCACTGCAGCGCGATGGCGAACGAGAGCACGGCGAGCCGCGGCATGCCGCCGATGTTCGGCGGCACCGCCCGACGACGCAACCCGTCACTTGCGCGAGACGACCGCGACCCGCGAAGCCTCGAGGACCGCCGCGAGGTGGATCGACAGCACGGACTCCAGCACGTGCAGCGCCTTTGCGTGCGGCAGGAGGTCGTCCGCCGGCTCGTCGAAGACGCACGCCGTGACCGCGCCCCGCACGAACTCGATCAGCGTGCGGGCCGGTCGCACCGCCTTGCCGAAGTCGGGGCCCGTGCCCGTCAGCGTCGGCAGCCACTGCGTGGCGACCGCGTGCCGCGTCGGAGCGTCCGTGCGACCGGCGAGCACCGCGAGCAGCCACGAACGCGCGGCGCGGCGGCGGCGGTTCAGCACCGACACCGAGATCGGCTGCGGGTTGCCGACTTCGAGCGCGCGCTTGTTCTGCAGCGCAATCGTGAAGTCGACGAGCGAACGCACGAGTGCTGGCATCGAATGCCCGGCGGCGGCTTCGAGGTAGTGGCAGTTCGCCGCGAGCGACGGATCGTCGCGCAGCGGCAGCCGGGCGGGTTCGAGGAACAGGAATGGCCGCGGTTCCCGCACCGCCGCTGGCGCATCGTACGCATCCGAGACAGCCGACTTCGTCATGCCGTCGCTATCGACGGTTCCCTGCCCGGGCCTTCACTCCGGAGCCGCCGCACGCCACAACGGCACCAACTCGGTGTCGACGAATCGGTCGGCCGGCGGTGTCGTACCGAGCAACACCGCTGCTCGCGGGCCGTGCACAGCGTTCGTGCAGGCAAGGGCTTCCGCGCGGTGCAGGTCGCCGAGCCCGCACGGCCGTTCGTCGATCGCGCGACCGACCGAACGCGCCGCCGCGACGAGCCGTGCGCGCGCGATGCCGGGCAGCACACGCCCGTCGAGCGGCGGGGTCGTCCAGCGGCCCGACAGCCGGATCCACAGGTTCCCGACCGCCGTTTCGAGCACGGCGCCGTCGCGATCCACGACGATGCCGTCGTCGGCGCCGCCGTCCTGCGCCTGCGCACGGACCGCGTCGTAGAACGGCCGCGGCTCGACCTTGAGATCGCGCGGTGCTCTGTCGGTGCGCAACACGACCGTCGGCAGCAGCGTCACCACCGAGATCGACGGACCGCGATCGCGCGACGTGAGCACTTCGTGCACTCGCCCGCCGCTCGGCACGAGCGAGAGCCGAAGGATCCCGTCGCCGTGGCCATTGGTGCGCAGCAGTTCTTCCGCCGCCGCGACGAGTCGCGCCGACAGCGCGAACGGCAGGTGCAGGCGCGCGGCGGCCGCCGCGATCCGTTCCATGTGCGAGCGCCAGAGCGGCACGTGCCCGCCGACCGCGCCCATCGTCTCGAACGGCGCGAGTGCATCCGGATCGCGCACCGGCGCGCGGTCCGCCGGCAGCACCTGGCCATCCACGACGATCGTCATGCCCGTTCCTCGCAAGGGATCGTGACGCGCACCTGCAGCGCCTTCTCGAGCCCGGCCATCTTGTGCAGCGACTCGCGCCACTCGAGGTGCGGGTCGCTGAGCGCCGTGACGCCGCCGCCGGCGTTGCCGCGAACACGGCCGTCGCGGAAGACGAGTGTGCGGATCGCGACGTTGAGGCGCATGCGGTCGCCGGGGCCGAACCACCCGATCGCCCCCGTGTAGACGCCGCGGCGCGCGACTTCGAGTTCTTCGAGGATCTCGAGGCAGCGCTGCTTCGGCGCCCCGGTGATCGAGCCGCCGGGGAACGTCGCGCGCAGCAGGTCCACGGCGGACACGCCGTCGCGCAGCATCGCCGTCACCGTCGCGAAGAGATGGTGCACCTGCGCGAACGAACGGTGCTCGGGGAACTCGCCGACCTGCACGCTGCCGACCGCCGCGACCTTGCCGAGGTCGTTGCGCAGGAGATCGACGATCATCGCGAGCTCCGCCTGGTCCTTCTCGCTCGCGAGCAGTTCGGCCAGCAGCCGCCGATCCTCGGCCGGCGACGCGCCGCGCGGTCTCGTGCCCTTGATCGGGCGCGTGCCGACGAACGAGCCGTCGCGCACGAGGAACTCCTCGGGCGAACTCGACAGCACCGCCGTGCCGACGCCGTCCTCGACGTACGCGGCGAACGGCGCGGGGCTCTGTTCGCACAACCGCCAGAACAACGCACGCGGATCGCCCTGCCACGGCGCGGTGAACGGCTGTGTCAGGTTCGCCTGGAAGATGTCGCCCGCGCGGATGTGCTCCACCACCGCGGCGACGCGCCGTTCGTAGTCGGCGCGCCCGAGATGGGCGCGCAGTTCGCCGGCCGCTTCGACCGGCGGCGCGGGCGGCACCGGAGTCGGCGCGAAGTCGCGCGCGGTGGCGAACGCCGTCGCGTGCAGCACCGGCACCGGAAAGTCCTCGGCGATGCGGAGCGGCCACGCTTCGACATCGCGGCCGAGGTCGTAGCCGAGCCAGCCGACGACGCGCCGTTCGTGATGGCGACGCAGGAACTCGTCGAGCGCGGCGAACGCGCCGGCCGCGTCGCCGGGGCCGCGCACGAGCGTCTCGACCGGGTCGGTGCAGAGGCAGGCTCCGCCTTCGCCGCAGCCGGTGAGCAGCGCCACGGGTGCGCCGCGCGGCGCCGCGCACAACGACGCGAACGCCTCGTCGATCACGCTACCCGCGCACCCACGACGCCTTGCGCTTCTCGAGGAAGGCAGTCATGCCCTCCTTCATCTCGGCGGTGCTGCTGGCGATGCCGAACAGGTCCGCTTCGAGCTGGAGGCCGTCCGCCATCGACATGTGGATGCCGCGGCGCACTGCCTGCTTGGCCAGCGCCAGCGCCTGCTGCCCGCGCGACACGATCTTCGCCGCCGTGTCCTTGCACAGCTTCATCAGGTCCGCCGGCTCGGCGACGCCGTTCACGAGGCCGATGCGCAGCGCTTCGTCCGCGGTCACGGGATCGCCGGTCAGGATCATCTGCAGCGCGACGCCCGTTCCGACGAGCCGCGGCAGACGCTGCGTGCCGCCGTAGCCGGGGATGATGCCGAGCGAGACCTCGGGCAGCCCCATCTTCGCGGTCTTGCTCGCGAAGCGAAGGTCGCACGCGAGCGCCATCTCGAGGCCGCCGCCGAACGCGAAGCCGTTGATCGCCGCGATGACAGGCTTCCGGCTGTTCTCGATGCGCAGCGTGAGTGCCTGACCGCGGAGCGCGTTCTCCTTGCCGTCGAGCACACCCTGCTTCTGCAGCACGCCGATGTCGGCTCCCGCGACGAACGCCTTCTCACCGGCCCCGGTGAGGATCACCGCGCCGACGCCGTCGTCGCGATCGAGAGCCGCGAACGCCTGGTCGAGTTCGGCGATCGTCTGGTCGTCGAGCGCGTTCAGCTTCTGCGGCCGGTTCACGCTGACGATCGCGAGGTGTGCCTCGCGCACGACCTGAACGTTGGTGAAGTTCATTCGCCGGCCTCCGCCTGCGGCTGGCCTGGCTCCGCCTGCGGCCGGCCCGGCTGTTCGCCGTTTCCGTCGACCGGCGCGCGCTGCTGGCGCGGGCGCAGTTCGACGTTGCGGATCTCGACGCGTTGCTTCGGCAGCGAGCGCTCGCCCGCGGGACCGAAGTCGCAGTCGATGCTGGCGATCTCGTCGAGCACGTCGAGCCCTTCTTCGACCTTGCCGAAGACCGTGTACTGGCCGTCGAGGAAATCCGCGTGGTCGCCGTGCACGATGAAGAACTGCGAGCCCGCCGAGTTCGGGTCGCGCGCGCGCGCCGCCGACAGGATGCCGCGTGTGTGCGGGATGTCGTTGAACTCCGCGGGCAGCCGGTAGCCGGGACCGCCGGTGCCCGGCGCGCCGGTTGCGCCGCTCTTCGAGTTGGGGCAGCCGGTCTGCACCATGAAGTTGCGCACGATCCGGTGGAACGAGACGCCGTCGTAGAAGCCCTTCTGCGCGAGCGTGAGGAAGCTCTTCACGTGCTGCGGGGCCTGCTCCGGAAAGAACGTCACGACCAGGGTGCCCTTGTCGGTGACGAGGGCCGCTTCGATGGTCGCGGGGTCGGTCTGGTCGAGGTTCATGCGCCGCGCATGCTGCCGCAAACGGCGGCCGGGAGCGAGCGCGGCGCCATCACTTCTTGGCGGGCGGTTCGTCGACGAGCACCGTGGCGTCGAGCGTCCATCCCGCTCCGCCGAACCGCGCGACCGAAGGCCGGTCGCCCACGCGCACACGATAGTCGCAAGGCAGTCTGGCCCTGGGATTCGCGCGCACCCAATTCGCCAAGGACACCGGCTCGACGACGACACGGCTCCCGGCGATGCGGTACTGCTCGAAGCCGGCGGCGAACACCGTTCCATCGATCGGATCCAGCACCGTGTGCGGCAGGTGGATCCCAGGCAGGCCGTCCGGCGTCACCGGCCGCACGGGGGCGGCGACCACCACACGTCCCCGCACGTCCACCTTCTCCGGCACCAGGGAATCCCCGAACAACCAGACGAACTCCTCGCCCGCCGGCAGCAGGAGCTCCTGTTCGCCTCCGTCGACCTCGCACATCGCCGCGGGACCAGCGCCAGCCATCCGCGAGGCCGCGGCGATCCAGCACGCGGGGATGCCGACCGGCAGATGCAGGGTGAGAGTGACCTGGCGGGCGGCCGACGCGTCCGCCGCCGCATCGTTCGCGTCCCCCAGTGTCAGTTCCGCGTTGGCGAGCCGCACGGGAGGAAGGAGCGACACCACGTCGCACCGGTAGCGCCCGGGTCGCAGTCGGCCGAAATCGGCGACGGCTCCCGAGGACGAGGGCGCGGCGAGAGCCCAGTCGGTGCGGCCGACCCACTGGCCGACGGCCGGCTCCAACCGCGCCGTGAGCCGCATTGCGACGGCGCACTTCCCGGCATCCGGTGGCAGCACCACGCGGAAGCGGCCGCGCACACTCGAGGGCAACGCGATGCGCGTCACGCCGCCGCGCTCGACGCGACAGCGAACGTCGCGGACCCCTCTTGCCGACGCGACGCCCTCCAGTTCCAGCCACGCCTCGTCCACCTGCCCCACGATCCGGTACAGCCCGTTCCCCTCGGGCACGGTCATCGAAGAGACGAGCTCCCCCGACGGGCGACGCAACACGAACACGAAGTCGTCCACCGCCTTGCCGTGTTCGTCCACGACTTCGACGCGCGCATAGGGCACCGCATCGAACGAAAGGAAGCCGAGGTCGATGCTGCTGCCCTCCGTCGCCGGCATGACGACCGAGCAAGACTGCGCACCCCGTTCAAACACGAGCGGCCCCATGACCTCGCGCCGCCCGACGGAGAACGAGATCCGCCCCGTCGGGGACACGTGCAGTTCGCGCGATTCGGACATGCCGGAACGCGCGTCGTATCGCAGCGTGATCGGGCGTTCGTCCTGCGCTGCAGCGACGGTGGCGCCGACGCCAACGACGTCCTGACAGGGCAGGTCGAGCTCAACGGGCGGGTCCGGGGCACGCAACTGGCCCGAACCACACCAGTCGCTCCAGTGCCTGACGCGGTACTGGAACAGCGTCCCCGGCATCACCAGATGGCGCGTCTTGCCCTGCGTGGTTGCTCGACCGGAGACGTCGACCGGCTCGGACCATCCGTGGAGCGAGACCCACGTTCCCGTCCAGTCCACCGCGGCCCCGACGGCGTCGACGAGACGGCAGCCGATCGTGATCGGACGCCTCACCTTCACCGCGACCTTCTCGCGCACGACCGTTCCGACCGGGACGCAGTCCAACGACGTCACGCCGACGACATCGGGCCCGACGATCGCAGCCTCGCTGCACCGAGCGAACC